>NZ_DF968278.1:0-35845 GCF_001270025.1 Streptomyces azureus
CGGCGGCGCCCTGGCCTCCGCCACCTGGGACCGGGTGAGCGCCAAGCACCTGTCGCCGCAGGAGTACCGCGTCCGGCCGCTGCTGCCGTGGGTCCCGGGCCCCGCGCCCGCCGCCCGCGTCGAACTGCCCGCCCTGCTGCGCGGCTACCTGCGCCTCGGCGCCTGGGTGTGCGGCGAACCGGCCCACGACCCGGACTTCGGCGTCGCCGACCTGTACGTGCTGCTGCCGATGAGCCGGGTCAACCCGCGCTACCTGCGGCACTTCCTGTCCCTCGTACCCGCCTGATGAGTGCCTGGCTGCCCACCGCGCCCTGCACACCGCGGGCCTGTGTGGAAGCTCCGGCGGGGGCGACGGCGCTTGCCGTGCCGCGTGCCGTGCTGCGGCTCACCGGGGTCGTCCTGCTGCTGCTCGCGGGGATTGTGCTGTCGCTGCTCGGCGCTCGGATACCGGCGCCCATGGTCCGGCGGTGGTGCCGGTGGATCGTGCGGGCCGCAGGGGTCCGGGTCCTCGTCACCGGCGCCGCCGTCCCCACCGGCGGACTGCTGCTGGTCGCCAACCACATCTCCTGGCTGGACGTACCGCTGCTCGCCGCCGTACGCCCCGCCCGGATGCTGGCCAAGACCGAGGTCCGGCGGTGGCCCGTCGCCGGGCCGCTGGCCGCCCGCGGCGGCACCCTGTTCATCGACCGGGACCGGCTGCGGGCCCTCCCGGACACCGTCGACCGTATCGCCCGGGCCCTGCGCGAGGGCACCGCCGTCGCGGCCTTCCCCGAGGGCAGCACCTGGTGCGGCCGTGCCCAGGGCACCTTCCGCCGGGCCGTCTTCCAGGCCGCCCTCGACGCCGGGGTGCCGGTCCAGCCGGTCCGGATCCGCTACCGGCTCACCGGCGGAACCACCACGACCGCCCCCGCGTTCGTCGGCGACGACACCCTGCTCGCCTCCCTGTGGCGGGTGGCGACGGCCCGCGGCCTGGTCGCCGAGGTCGAGGTCCGCGCCCCCATCCCCCCGGGCACCCACTCCGACCGCCGCTCCCTGGCCCACTCCGCCCAGCCTCAGGAGACGGCGGCGCCGGCGTGGACGCACACGGTGCTGGTGGCGTAGGGGGGCGTACCGGTCCGGTGGTGCGCCATGCCCGGTCCGGCCCGGTGGCCCGGTGGCGCCAGTGGCCGGGGCGGATCACCTTGGGGCGCGTAACGGTCTGGCGGTGGTGCCGGGGCGGATTACCTTGGCTCTCGGCGCGACCGGCTGCGGCGGGTGGCTCGGGCGCACACGGCGCTGGTGGCACAGGGCGCGTACCGGCCTGGCGGTGGTGCCGTGTCCGGCCCGGCGCGGGCCGGTGGCCGCGCCGCCTGGCGCTCGCCGCGACCGGCCGCGGTGGCGGCCCCGTCACGGGCGGCGGCGCGGACGAAGGCGGGGCGCCGAGGACGTTGCCCTTCGACCGCTGTGGGGGTGCTGGCCGTACGGGGCAGTTGCGCGGGCGCGCAGAGCGCTGAGGACGTTGCCCTTCCGCCGCCGCGCGGGGACCGGCCGTGCCGGGAGGGACACGGGGGCGGGACGCGTTCCCGCCTGGCGGCAGGTGGGTGACCAGTCGTTCCTCGACCGGTCTCAGCCACCCCTGGACAGCGTACGGGCGAGATACGGCGCGGTCCTGCTCCGCTCGGACCTCGCCACCTCCGCCGGCGGCCCCGCCGCCACGATCCGGCCGCCCGCACCGCCGCCGCCCGGGCCGAGGTCGACGACCCAGTCCGCGCCCGCGACGACGGACATGTCGTGCTCGACGACGATCACGGTGTGCCCGGCGTCGACGAGGCCGTGCAGCTGGCGCATCAGGACGTCCACGTCGGCCGGGTGGAGGCCGGTCGTGGGCTCGTCGAGGAGGTAGAGCGTGTGGCCGCGCCGACCGCGCTGGAGTTCGCTCGCCAGCTTGATGCGCTGGGCCTCGCCGCCGGACAGCTCGGTCGCGGGCTGGCCGAGGCGGAGGTAACCCAGACCCACGTCGAGCAGCGTGCCGAGGCTGCGGGCGACGGCCGGGGTGTCCGCGAAGAACTCCGCCGCGCTCTCCACCGTCAGGTCCAGCACCTGCGCGATGTTCCGCCCCCGGTACGTCACCTCCAGCGTCTGAGGGTTGTACCGGGCCCCGCCGCAGTCCGGGCAGGGCGCGTACGTGCTCGGCAGGAACAGCAGCTCCACACTGACGAACCCCTCGCCCTGGCACGTCTCGCAGCGCCCGCCCGCCACGTTGAAGGAGAACCGGCCGACGCCGAAGCCCCGTTCGCGCGCCCCGTCGGTGGCCGCGAACACCTTGCGCACGACGTCGAAGAGGCCGGTGTACGTCGCGAGGTTCGAGCGCGGGGTGCGTCCGATCGGCTTCTGGTCGACCGAGACCAGCCGGCCCACCCCGGCCGTGTCCTGCGTGATCTCCCCGATGAGCGTGGACTTGCCGGAGCCGGACACCCCGGTGACCGCGGTGAACACGCCGAGCGGGAACTCGGCGGCCGCACCGCGCAGGTTGTGCCGGGTGACCGGGCCGGTCTTCAGCCACCCGCTCGGTTCGCGCACCTCGCGCGCCGGGGTGGGGGAGTGGTCGAACAGGTAGCGGGCAGTCGCCGACTCCTCGACGGCCGCCAGCCCGGCGACCGGGCCGCTGTGCAGCACCCGCCCGCCGTGCTCGCCCGCGTGTGGACCCACGTCGACCAGCCAGTCGGCCCCGCGTACGACATCGAGGTGGTGCTCCACCACGAACACCGAGTTCCCGGCCGCCTTCAGCCGCTCCAGCACGACGAGCAGCGCCTCGGTGTCCGCCGGGTGCAGCCCCGCCGACGGCTCGTCGAGGACGTAGACGACACCGAACAGGCCGGAGCGCAGCTGGGTGGCGAGGCGCAGGCGTTGCAGCTCGCCCGCGGAGAGGGTGGGGGCGGGCCGGTCGAGGCTGAGGTAGCCGAGGCCGAGTTCGACGATCGGCGCGATGCGGGAGGTGAGGTCGTCGGTGAGGACCCGGGCGGTCTGCGACGTCGCGTCGAGACCGGCGGCCAGCTCCACCAGCGGCAGCGCCGCCAGCTCGGCGATGGTCCGGCCGCCGAACGTCACCGCCAGCGCCTCGGGCCGCAGCCGGCTGCCCCCGCAGGCCGGGCAGGGGGCGCTGGTGAGGAACCGCTCGGCCTTCGCCCGCAGGGTCGGGCTCTTGGAGTCCGAGAAGGTCTTCATCACATACCGCCGGGCGCTCATGTACGTGCCCTGGTACGGCCGCTGGATCCGGTCCGCCTCCCGCACCGGGTGCACGGTGACCACCGGCTGCTCGTCGGTGAACAGGATCCACTCGCGCTCGTCGGCTGGCAGCTCCCGCCACGGCCGGTCCACGTCGTACCCGAGGGCGTCGAGGACGTCCCGCAGGTTCTTGCCCTGCCAGGCGCCCGGCCACGCGGCGATCGCGCCCTCGCGGATCGACAGCGACGGGTCGGGGACCAGCAACTCCTCGCTCGTACGGTGGACCCGGCCGAGCCCGTGGCACTCCGGGCAGGCCCCGGCCGCCGTGTTGGGCGAGAAGGCGTCGGAGTCGAGACGCCCGGCGCCGGGCGGGTAGGTGCCGGCCCGGGAGAACAGCATCCGCAGCGAGTTGGAGAGATTGGTGACGGTGCCGACCGAGGAGCGCGAGGTGGGCGCCGCCCGGCGCTGCTGGAGCGAGACGGCCGGCGGCAGACCGGTGATCTCCCCGACCTTCGGCGCGCCCACCTGGTGGATCAGCCGGCGCGCGTACGGCGCGACCGACTCGAAGTAGCGCCGCTGCGCCTCCGCGTAGATCGTGCCGAACGCCAGCGACGACTTGCCCGAGCCGGAGACGCCGGTGAACACGGCCAGCACGTCCCGGGGAATGTCGACGTCGATGCCCTTGAGGTTGTGCTCGCGGGCGCCGCGGACACGGACGTACGGGTCGTGGGCCTGGTGGGGGTCGTGCATGGGCAACGACTCTAACCGGAGGTGATCGCGGCCAGCCGCCGGTAGGAGTCCAGCAGCGCCTCGCGGTCGAACGTGCTGGTGGTGACCAGGACCTCCTGTGCCCCCGTCTCTTTGAGCATCGTCTCCAGCTCGTGCGCGACCTGCTCCTCGGTCCCGGCGATGTGGTCGGTGAGGCCGGACTCGTAGAAGCGGCGTTCCTTGCCGGTCATGGTGAGCGCCTCGACGCGCTCGGCGGGCGGCAGGGGCGGGAAGGTGCCGTGCGTGCGGGAGTACGCCATCGCCCAGGCCTCCGGGACGAGCAGCCGCCGGGCCTCCTCGGGGGTCCCGGCCACCGCGACCGTGCCCGAGACGACCACGTACGGCTCGCTCGCCCAGGGCGAGGGGCGGAAGTGCTCGCGGTAGTGGTCGATGCCGCGCCGCATCTTCTCCCGGTTCCTGAAGTCGCCGATGACCATGGGCAGGCCCGCGCGGGCCGCGATGCCGGCGCCCTCGCCCATGGCCAGGACGAACGGCGGCACGGTCAGTCCCTCGGCGGGACGGGCGTGCACTCGGGTCGGGGAGGTGCCCAGGAACCAGCCGAGCAGCTCCCGCAGCTGGGCCTCGAAGTCCTCGGCATCCTCCTTGTCACGGCCCAGGGCCTTGCGCACCCCGTCCGTGAAGCCGACGGACCGCCCCAGACCCATGTCGATCCGCCCGGGGAACAGCGACTCCAGCACCCCGAACTGCTCGGCCACGACCAGCGGCCGGTGGTTGGGCAGCATCACCCCGCCGGTGCCGACCCGGATCGTCCGCGTCGCGGCGGCGACGGCGGCCGCCAGCACGGTCGGAGCGGAACCAGCGACCCCGGGAACCCCGTGATGCTCCGAGACCCACAGCCGGTGGTACCCGAGCCCCTCCAACTCCCCGGCCAGGCGCACGGTGTCGCGCAGCGCCTCGGGATGCGTGTGCCCCTCGCGGGTGCGGGAGCGGTCGAGGACGGAGAAACGGGTGGAGGCGATCGAGGAACTCACACCGGGTTCAACGCGTGACGGATCGTGGCATTCCCGCCGGTGCCGCCTCGCCGAAAACCCGGTGACCGCATCCCCGCACGTCAGGACAATGGAGCGGCACGGCCCGGCACCGCCGGGTGCAGAGCACCAAAAGAGGGGACCGGCCATGGCCGTCGCGAACATCCTGCTGTCCGGCATCGTCGGCTCGACCGCGTACGGCCTGGCCCATCAGGGCTCGGACATCGACCGCCTCGGCATGTTCGCCGCGCCCACCGAGGCTCTGCACGGGCTCCACACGCCGAAGGAGTCCCACGTCACCACGGCACCGGACCGCACCCTGCACGAGGCCGCCAAGTGGTGCCGGCTCGCCCTCGGCGGCAATCCGACCGCCATGGAACTGGTGTGGCTCCCGGACGAGCTGTACGAGGTGCGTACCCCGCTGGGCGACGAACTGATCGGCATACGTGCGTCGTTCCTGTGCGCGAAGCGCGTCCGGGACGCCTATCTCGGCTACGCCACCCAGCAGTTCCGCCGGCTCGAGAACCGCGGCGACGGCTCGTTCTCTGCGGATACCCGAAAGCGCACCGCGAAGCACGCCCGGCACCTGAAGCGGCTGTGCCACCAGGGCCTGTCGCTGTACACCACCGGCCGACTGGAGATCCGCGTCGAGGACCCCGAGGAGTACCACGCCTTCGGCGAGCGCGTCGCCGCCGACCCGGCGGCCGCGCTGCCCCTGCTCAGGCACTACGAGGCCGCCTTCGACGAGACGCCCACCGTGCTGCCCGAGCGGCCCGACGAGGCGGCCGTCGAGGCGTGGCTGCGCCGGGTCCGCGGCCTCTTCTACACCGCGGAGACGGCCACGTCGTGCTCGTGCTCGCAGGCCTCGTCGATGCCGTAGGTGTCCCAGGCGGGGAACGGGTCGTCCACCGGCACGGGCTCGCCGGGCGCCATCAGGCAGTCGGTCAGGGCGGTGTGCAGAGCCGGGGCGTCCAGCCCCGTGCCGATGAACACCAGCTCCTGCGCGAACGGGGTGTCCCCGTTTCGGGCCGCGGAAGGTTCGAAGCGGGCGACGGAGCCGGCCTGTGACCACAGGCCCGTCACGTGCGGGCGGCTCGCCAGGGTGAAGAAGCCCTTGGAGCGCAGGATCCGCCCGTACGTCCCGGCGTCCAGTTCCTCCGTGACGAACGTCCACAACCTTGCGGCGTGGAAAGGGAGTTCGGAGCGGAAGACGGTGGAGGAGATGCCGTACTCCTCGGTCTCGGGCACGTGGTCGCCGTTGAGTTCCCGGACCCAGCCCGGCGCCTGCTGGGCGCGTTCCAGGTCGAACAGCCGGGTGCCGAGCACCTGGCGGAGGTCCACCCGGCCGTGCGTCGCCGGGACCAGCCGGGCGACAGGGTTCAGCCGGGTCAGGGCCGCCCGCAGCCGGGCTGCCGCCTCCTCGTCGACCAGGTCGAGCTTGTTGAGGACCAGGACGTCGGCGAACTCGACCTGGTCGACGAGCAGATCGCTGACCGTGCGCTCGTCGTCCTCGTAGGGGGCGAGGCCCCGCTCGGCGAGGTCGTCGCCGCTGTCCAGCTCGGCGAGGAAGTTGGCCGCGTCCACGACCGTGACCATGGTGTCCAGCAGGGCCACGTCGTCGAGGGTGGCGCCGTCGTCACGGGCGAAGGCGAAGGTGGCCGCGACGGGCATCGGCTCGGAGATCCCGGACGACTCGATGAGGAGATGGTCGAACCGGCCCTCGCGGGCCAGCCGGTCCACCTCTTCCAGCAGGTCGTCGCGAAGTGTGCAGCAGATGCAGCCGTTGGTCATCTCGACCAGGCGTTCCTCGGTCCGCGACAGGGCGGCCTCGCCGCCGCGCACCAGGGCCGCGTCGATGTTGACCTCGCTCATGTCGTTGACGATGACGGCGACGCGCAGCCCCTCGCGATTGCCGAGGACATGGTTGAGCAGGGTGGTCTTGCCCGCCCCCAGGAATCCGGAGAGGACGGTGACGGGCAGCCGTTCGTACGACACGGTGTCAGCCCTCGGGGCGCAGCAGCCCGCGCTCGTAGGCCTTGACCAGGTTCTGCGGTACGAGGTGACGCACGCCGTCGACGGTGACCGGGACCAGCGTCGGCGTGGCGGCCTTCCACTGGGCGCGGCGGTGACGGGTGTTGCTGCGGGACATCTTCCGCTTCGGGACAGCCATGGGACTCCTCCTCGGTGGACAGGCACCGAGGACGCTACATGAAAATGGAACCCATTAACAATTCGCGTCCCCGGTGTCCGGCACCGATGTCCCGGTGGTGCGTCAGTCGTCGGCGCCCACGAGCATCCGCACCTCGAACTCCTCGTGTGCGGTGCTGTCCTCGGCCGGGCCCTTGTCCAGCACCGTGCCGAGCCAGCCCAGCAGGAAGCCCAGGGGGATGGAGACGATGCCGGGGTTCTGGAGCGGGAACCAGGCGAAGTCGGCCTCGGGGTAGAACGAGGCCGGGGCGGAGGAGACGACGGGGGAGAACACGGCGAGCAGGACGGAGCTGAGCAGGCCGCCGTAGAGGCTGAGCAGTGCTCCCTTCGCCGTGAAGCGGCGCCAGAAGAGGGTGTACATGATCGTCGGCAGTATCGCGGAGGCCGCGATGGCGAAGGCGAGGAACGCCAGCGTCGCCGTGTTCGCCCCCCAGGCGACGAGGGCCAGCAGGATGCCGAGGATGCCGATGACCGCCCCGGACAGCCGGGCGACGGTCAGCTCCTCCGTCTCGCTCGCCCGGCCCTTGCGGATCACCTCGCTGTACAGGTCGTGCGCGAGGGACGAGGCCGCGGCCAGGGTCAGGCCCACCGCCACGGCGAGCAGGGTCAGATACGCCAGGCAGGTCAGCAGCGCGGTGAGGACGCTGCCGCCCAGCTCGTGCGCGAGCAGCAGGACGGAGGCGTTGCCGGTGCGGTCCGTGCTCTCGATGGCGTCCCGGCCGAGGAGCGCGGTGGCCCCGAGACCGAGGATGCCGGCCCCGAAGCAGACAGCGCCGACCAGGCCGATGGCCCACAGGACGGAGCGGCGCAGGACGCTGCTGCTGCGCGGGGCGAGCAGCCGCATCAGCACGTGCGGAAGGGCGGCGAGGCCGAGCACGATG
Source organism: Streptomyces azureus (assembly GCF_001270025.1). NCBI lineage: Bacteria > Bacillati > Actinomycetota > Actinomycetes > Kitasatosporales > Streptomycetaceae > Streptomyces > Streptomyces azureus. Next base: position 8,051 of record NZ_DF968278.1, read on the forward strand.
GCCAGTTCGAGGCTGAGGAAGTCCAGCTTGTTGCTGACGGTGCCGCCGTAGCGCAGCCCCGGTTCGAGGAACGTCAGACCGGTTCCGCTGCGGTCGGCCGCCCTCTCGAGCAGCGCGTTGGGGTTCCAGTCGAAGCGGTGCAGCACCCAGCCCGCCGTGAACAGCACGCCCGCGATCAGCATCACGGCCTTGATGATCTGGATGACCGTCGCTCCGGGCATGCCCCCGAGGGAGGCGTACAGGATCACGAAGGTACCGATCACGGCCACGCACAGGGTGCGGGTGGTGTCACTCGGCGCGCCGGTGAACTGCGTCAGCAGAGCGACGCTGCCGACGAGTTGGGCCACCAGGTAGAGGGTCGTGATGGCCAGGATGCAGACGGCCAGCGCCACCCGCACGGGCCGCTGCTGCCGGGGCAGGCGCAGCGCCACCGTGTCGCCCAAGGTGAACTTCCCGGTGCGTTGCAGGGGTTCGGCGATGAGCAGCAGCACCATCATCCAGGCGACGGTGGTGCCGCCGAGGTACATCAGTCCGTCGTACCCGGTCAGGGCGACCAGTCCGGTGCTGCCCAGCAGGGTGGCGGCGGACAGGTAGTCGCCGCACATGGCGAGGCCGTTGCGCAACGGCGACATGGTGCGGTTGCCGAGGTAGAACTCGCTGATCTCGTCGCGCTGAGGCGCCGTCAGCAGTGCCGTGAACAGGGTGATCACGACGACGGTCAGGAACAGTACGAACGTCAGCTGGAGGCTGCTGTCGTCGATGGCGGCGATCGTCACCACGTGCGGAACCCCCTCGCGCCGGGCTGGACGGGCTGCCCGGCCCCTTGGGACGGCGCCGACGGGCGGGTGCGGCGGTTCTCGTTCTCGTACTGCCGGGACCTCAGGCCGCGGGCGAGCGGATCGACCCGGGTGCGCATGTGCCGGACGTAGCACCACGCGGTCACACCCATGATGACGAACTGCCCGAGACCGAGGGCGAGTCCGATCGTGAGGTGGCCGAACAGCGGCTGGTTCATCACCGCGGGCACAAAACTCGACAACAGCACATACAGCAGGAATCCGCCGACGGACAGGATCGTCGCCCGGGCGCCGAACCGGCGCTGCGCGCGACGCAGGGAGTGGAATTCGGGATGGTCGGATATGCGAGGCGGCGGAGCGTGTTCGATGTGCGGAAGCGGGAATGTGGGAGTGTCATCCCGTCGCGGTGGAAATTCGGGCACAGGCGCACCTTCTTCGCTGCTACGTGCCCCGCACTCGACCCCTTCGAGTCAGTGGTCTCGTCCGGTTTTCGAGCAGGGTGGAGGAACGCCGGACGCACTGTGGGGGTGCGGGCTCTGTGGGGGTCTCGTGAAACCGAAAAACTCGCTGTTCGGATTCACGCGGACGGCCTCGGGGTTCTGTGTGGAGATCCCCGAATCAGCCTCGGCCACGGGTAGTGGCGAGGCTGAATGCGGAGTATGTCAGTGCGACGCTTGAGCCATCAACTGTGACGGACGATCAACCTCTGCTCGTGGCTGGTTCATGCCACAGTCGCAGGGCTGGTGAAACTGCGACGGCCTGCGGGAAAGGATCGGTCCGTGAAGAGTACGGACCATTTCTCCCGGCCAGGCTGTCTCACAGCGCACCGTGCCGTCTGACAGCCCGGCCGGCCTGGTCAGAAGCGGGCGCCGACGGCGGTGCCGGACCGGGGGACGAGGAACGCCGGCGCCTTCGGCAGCGAGCCGTCCGCCGCCCGGGGGCCGGTGAGCGGACCCGGGTCAGTGCTCAGTACCGAGGCTGCGTCCCAAGTTCCACCGACGTTCCAGGAGTTGCCGTCGGCGACGGTCCCGGTCCCGACGGCCGCCGGGCGCTGGTCCGCGACGGACAGGTTGCCGGTGAGCCTGGCGGTCCCGGCCGAGACGTCGGCGTCGAAACCCGTACCGGCGTTGCCGTACGTGGAGTTGCGGCTCAGGACGAGGGAGCCCGGGTTGCCGTTGTCGGTGAAGCCGTGCTTGGCGTTCTTGAACGAGACGCTGCCCCGGACCGTGTGGGCCACGGCCGGGGCCGGGCTGCCCCCGCCGAGTTTGAAGCCGTTCCCGTCGCCCGCGAAGTCGGGGAAGTTCCAGCGGTTGAAGCCGTTGCCGTACGCCACCGTGTTCTCGATCGTGATCGGTGAGGCGAACTTCCAGGCGTCGAAGCCGTCGTCGACGTTGTTCCACAGCCGGGCGCCGCGCACCACGTTGCCCGAACCACTGCCCTCCTTGACGGCCAGGCCGTCGGCGCTCTCACCGTTCTTGCGGGGGTCGCGGTTGCCGTAACTGTCCAGGTTCAGGATCTGGTTGCCGCTGGAGGCTCCCTGGAGCTGGAAACCGGACTCGTAGTTGTCGTGCGTGCTCAGGCGCGCGAAGACATTGCTGTTGCAGCCGTCGCAGTACACACCGTACGGGCCGTTGACGATCTCCAGACCCGAGATCCGCCAGTGCGACGCCTCCATGTGGACCGCACCGCGCTCGGCACGCGGGATGCTGCCGCCGACCGGGGTGTGACTGGCGGACAGTTTCTCCCCGTCGACGACCACACGCTCGCCCTGGTGGGGCGAGAGGGTGATGGGCTGGGAGGCGGTCCCCGAGGTGGTGATGGTGATGTTGTCGGTGAGGGCGTACGTCCCGCCGCGCACGCTGATGGTGTCGCCGGGCCGCGCGAGGTCCACCGCCCGCTGGATGGTCTTCAACGGCCGGGCGGGCGTGCCGGGGCGGAGTCGTCCCCGTTCGGCGCCACGACCAGGGTCGCGCCCGCGGCGGCCGCAGGCCACGCCGGCCCGGCCAGCGCCATGACCATTGCGGCCCCCGTCATCGCCACCGACCAGATCGCTGCGTTGCGCATGCGGCCTCCTGCCTGTGTCTGTGCCTGTGTGGGTGTCGCAGAGCAGTGGCCGCCCGGGGGGTGGAGGTTGCCGGGGTACGGGACGCGGCCGGGGCCGAGTGCGGGCGCGGCCGCGGCAAGGCTGCCGGGCGTCGTCGGCGGGGGTGGGTGGCGGGCCGGCCTGGGCACGGCCGTGCGTTCCTGCGTACCGGGAGCTGGGCAGGGACTCGCCGCCCGTTGGCGGGCTGGCCGTGGGCACGGCCCCGTTCTCGGGGCCTGGGGCTGGAACCTGGGACGGGCCGGGGCTGCGGAGGGCTCCTGGCGCGGCCCCGTGTTCCTGCGTACCGGGATCTGGGCAGCAGGGTCGTCGCTCGTGTGGCGGGCTGGCCCCGGGCAAGACCCCGTTTCCGACCAGAGCCCGGGCGTGGGGCGGGGCGATGAACCGGCTCCGGGCATGGCCCCGCGTCCTGCGTACCGGGAGCCGGGCTGGGGACTCGCCGACCGGGTGACGGGCCGGGCATGGGCACGGCCCCCGTTCCTGTGGACCGGGGCCCGGGCGTGGGGCGGGGTGACGGATCGGCTCATGGGGCGGCCCCGCGTTGCCGCCGACCGGGAGCAGGGCAGCGGACTGGCCGCCCGGGTGGCGGGTCGGCTCCGGGCGGCCCCGTGTGCCCGAGGACCGGGGCCCGCGCAGTGGACTCGCCGCCGCGTGTCACCGGCGCTCGCGGTCGGCCTGGCCGGGGCGGACGGCCCGGGACGCGGACGGGGGCCGGGGGAGGTGGGCGCGCAGGCCGGGGCGGGGCTGTCGGCGTCGCCGGTGGTGCGGGGTGAGGGGTCGGCACTGGGCGCGGTTCCGCGTTTCCGAGGACCGGGGCCCGCGCAGTGGACTCGCCGCCGCGGGCCACCGGCGCTCGCGGTCGGCTTGGACGGGGTCGGACGACGGGAACCGTGGACGGCTCTAGGGTGGGCAGCGTGAATGACGACCGCAGCAAGGCCCCGTTGGCCGTGTTCGACCTGGACAACACCCTCGCCGACACCGCGCACCGGCAGCGGTTCCTGGAGCGCAGGCCGCGGGACTGGGACGGCTTCTTCTCGGCGGCGCCGCAGGACCCGCCGCTCCCGGAGGGCATCGCGCTGGTCAAGGAGAGCGCGCGGGAGTGCGAGATCGTCTACCTCACCGGGCGGCCCGAGCGCTGTCGGCGCGACACGCTCGACTGGCTCGCCTTGCAGGAGCTGCCCGAGGGGCGGGTGTACATGCGGCGCGACGCCGATCGCCGGCCCGCCCGGTTCACCAAGCTGGAGATCCTGCGGCGGCTCGCCCGCACGCGCGAGGTCCGTGTCCTCGTGGACGACGACGAACTGGTCTGCGAGGACGCCCGGCTCGCGGGCTTCACCGTCGTACGGGCCGACTGGGCGGCCAGGTCCGCCGAGCTGAAGGTGGCGCAGGAGCGGGAAGGGCGCACCTGAGAGCACGAGTTGGAGGAGTGTTTACCTCCGGCGGGTATCTCCTTGCCAGGAAGCAGGCCGCACCGGCGCACTCGTGCCCGGACAGCGGACAGCGGACATACGGGGGATGCCATGAAGGGACGTCGTAGGGGCGCGCTCGCGGCAGCGGCGCTCGTCGGCGCGGTGCTGCTCACCGGCTGTACCGAGCCCGACCGGAGTGAGATCGTCACCTGGACCGACGAACACGGCCGGGCCTGCACGGGCGTGGCGATCGTCGACTCCGAGGACGGCGACCGGGAGGTGAGCAGCATCGACTGCGACTACCCGCCGGAGGGCGAGCGGCCGGGTCGTTCCACCTCGGCGCCTCTGCCGGACTGAGTCGGCCGTTCGGAGGACGCCGGACTGCTCGGACTACCCGGGCTACTCCGACTCCTCCAGCCGGAAGCCCACCTTGAGCCCCACCTGCCAGTGCGCGATCTGCCCGTTCTCGAGCTGTCCGCGCACCTGGGTCACCTCGAACCAGTCCAGGTTGCGCAGGGTCGCCGATGCCCGGCCGATGCCGTTGCGGATGGCCTGGTCGACGCCGTCGGGGGAGGTGCCGACGATCTCCGTGACCCGGTAGGTGTGGTTCGACATGCCGCTGCTCCTGATTCTGTGACGGATGTGCCGCGCGTCACTCCACCGTGCCCCAAGCGGCGGCGAAGCGCGAGACGTCGTCTCCCGCCCCGCCGCCGTCCAGGGGTGCTGCCGGTGTCAGCGCGCCACGCTCAGCGACAGCGCGAACCGGCCCGCCTCATCCGTCCACCAGTGGGTCAGGCCCAGCCCCGCCGCGAACAGTTCGGCGCGCACACCCTCCTGCCGGAACTTCGCCGACACCTCGGTGCGCAGCTCCTCGCCCGCCGCGAAGTCGACGGCGAGGCCGAGCGCCGGCACCTTCACGGTCTGCGCCGTACGGGAGCGCAGCCGCATCTCGATCCACTCGTGCTCGGCGTCCCACAGGGCCACGTGGTCGAACGCGGCGGGCTCGAAGTCGGCGCCGAGCTCGCGGTCGATCACGGTGAGCACGTTCTTGTTGAACGCGGCCGTCACCCCGGCCGCGTCGTCGTACGCGCGGACCAGCACCTCCTCGTCCTTGACCAGGTCCGTGCCCAGCAGCAGGGCGTCGCCCGGGGCGAGCAGGGCACGCACGGACGCCAGGAACGCGGCGCGCTCGGCGGGCAGCAGGTTGCCGATCGTCCCGCCGAGGAACGCCACCAGCCGGGGCCCCGGCGTGCCGGGCAGTGTCAGTTCCGCGGTGAAGTCGGCGATCAGCGCGTGCACGTCGAGCCCCGGCCGCTCGGCGGCGAGCGCCTGCCCGGCCTGGGTGAGGGCGCTCTCGCTGACGTCGACGGGGACGTAGGTGTGCAGGTCCGTCAGGGCGTCGAGCAGATGCCGCGTCTTCTCCGAGGAGCCGGAGCCGAGCTCGACCAGGGTGCGGGCCCGGGTCGCCGCGGCGATGTCGCCGGAGCGGGCGAGGAGGATCTCCCGTTCGGCGCGCGTCGGGTAGTACTCGGGCAGTTCGGTGATCTTCTCGAAGAGGTCGCTGCCGTGCGCGTCGTAGAACCACTTCGGCGGCAGCGTCTTGGGACGGCCGGTCAGACCCCGGTGGACGTCGGCGCGCAGCGCCGCGTCCGTGGCGTCCTCGGGCAGTGTGCGGGTGAGGCGGAACGGGCTCACGTACGGGGCTCCTCGGGGAGTGCGGCCACGAAGGCGTCGGTCGGCTCCTTGAGCGGCGTGAGCAGCACGTCCGTGCGGCTCGCCGCGAGCAGGGTGCGGTCGGGCACCTCCTGCCATTGCGGATCGTCGTCGTAGGGCTCGGAGGCCACGACGGTGCCGTCGCCGGGCCGGGTGAGGTACCAGAGGGTGTCGCCCCAGGCGGTCGCGGTGATGGTGTCGCCGTCGGTGAGCAGGAGGTTGAGCCGGGAACCGGGGGCAGCCGCGGCGACCTCCAGGACCGTGTCGGCCAGTGCCTGGCCCTGCTCGTCGCCGCTTCGCAGCCGGGCCAGGACCAGGGCCCAGACGAGCGCCGAGTCGTTGCGGGCCTCCAGCGACAGCAGGTCCTCCGGCGGCAGGCTGCGGGACACCGGCGCCAGCGAGCCGGGCCAGCCCTTCACCGCCCCGTTGTGACTGAACAGCCAGGTCCCCGCGGCGAACGGCGCCGCCGCGGCCTCCGCGTCCGCGCCCGACAGCGTCGCGTCCCGCACCGCCGCGAGCAGTGCGGTGGACCGTACGACCCGGGCGAGATCGGCGAACGACAGGTCCGCCCAGATCGGCCCGGCCCGGCGGTAGCGGGCCGGCGCCGGGTCGCCCTCGGCGTACCAGCCGACCCCGAAACCGTCGGCGTTGACCGTCCCGTACCGCTGCCGCCGGGGCGCCCACGACTGCCGGTACAGGCCGTGCGGGGGCTCCACGAGGAGCCGGCCCAGCGGCTCCTGCGGTCCCACGTACGCCACATGACGGCACATCAGACGTCCTCCGAACGGGCCGTGCGGAACCCGGAGAAGATCTGCCGCCGGATCGGGTAGTCCCAGTTGCGGAACGTGCCCCGGCAGGCCACCGCGTCCACGGCGAACGAACCACCGCGCAGCACCTTGTGGTCGGACCCGAAGAAGACCTCCGAGTACTCCTTGTACGGGAACGCCCTGAACCCCGGATACGGCAGGAAGTCGCTCGCCGTCCACTCCCACACGTCGCCGATCAACTGCCGTACGCCGAGCGGCGACTCGCCGGCCGGGTAGCTCCCGGCGGGCGCCGGACGCAGATGCCGCTGGCCGAGGTTGGCGTGCTCCGGGCCCGGGTCGGCGTCACCCCACGGGTAGCGCATGGAACGGTCGCCGGCCGGGTCGTACCGGGCCGCCTTCTCCCACTCGGCCTCCGTGGGCAGCCGGCGTCCCGCCCAGCGGGCGTAGGCGTCCGCCTCGTACCAGCACACGTGCAGCACCGGCTCGTCCGGCGGAACGACCTCGGTGACGCCGAAACGCCGCCGCAGCCACTGCCTGCCGTCCCGCCGCCAGAACAGCGGGGCCGAGATGGAGTTCCGGCGGATGTGAGCCCAGCCGTCCGCCGTCCACCAGCGCGGGTCGTCGTAGCCGCCGTCCTCGATGAACGCCTGGTACGCGCCGTTCGTCACCGGCGTGGTGTCGATCCGGAAGGGCGCCACCTCGCGCCGGTGGGCGGGCCGTTCGTTGTCCAGGGCCCATGGCTCGCCGGAGGTGCCCATCGTGAACGGGCCGCCCGGGACGAGGACCTCGGAGGGGCCGGTGAACAGCGGCGCCGGCTCCGGGTCGGGCGCTGTCAGCGCCTGCGGGCCCCGGCGGAGCTGATGGGTGATCAGCATGGTCTCGTCATGCTGCTGTTCGTGCTGCGCGATCATCCCGAAGGCGAACCCGGCCTCCGTCAGCCGCGTCCCGTGGAACGCGGCCTTCTCCAGCACGTCCAGCGCGCGGCCACGCACATCCGCCGCGTACGTGCGTGCCTCGGCGGGCGACAGCAGGGGCAGCTTCGGCCGCTCGGCCCGTGGGTGCTCGAACGCGTCGTAGAGGCCGTCGATCTCGGGCCGTATCGCCTCGTGCCCGGCGACGGCCCGCAGCAGCCACTGCTCCTCCTGGTTGCCGATGTGCGCCAGGTCCCACACCAGCGGCGACATCAGCGGCGAGTGCTGCGCGGTCAGGTCGGGGTCCTCGACACAGCTCGTGAGCAGGGTGGTGCGGTCGCGGGCGACGACCAGCGAGGCGACCGCGCGCTCGCGGAGAACCTCCGGGTCGGCGGTATCGGCGTCGACGGCGGGGCTGGTGTCGGTCATGAGCGCGGGTCCTTCCCGTGGGCGCGACCGTCCGTGCCGCGCTGTCGGTCGAGCAGGTCGTCGGCGGGGCAGCGACCCCGGACGACGTAGCGGTCCAGGTAGGCCGTGACGGCGTCCTTCACCTCCGGCGCGGCGCCGAGCCGGGGCAGGGCGTCCAGCGCGGCCGTGAAGCACGTGACGGCCACCTCGCGCAGCTCGGCGTCGGCCAGCCCGCTGCGGGCCGCGTCGAGCCACAGCGGGTTGTGCGGCGCGGGCAGCCCCAGCGTCCGCTCGGCCAGCGGTTTCACGGCCCGGTAGGCGGTCTCGGCGGTCTCCGGGTCGTCGAACAGCGCCGCCACCACGGCCAGCGGCACGATCCAGCCGTCGTCGCCGGGCTGCGCGTCGATCATGCGCAGTTCGAGGTGGCCGCGCGGCCTGACCGGCGGGAACAGCGTCGTGACGTGGTAGTCCAGATCCTCCCGCGTGGGCGGCCGGGGGACGCCCGTGCGGATCCACTCCCGGAAGGTGAGGCCCTCCGGGACGTCCCAGGGCCCGCCGTCGCGCCGTACGCACATCACGGGCGAGTCCAGCACGTGCCGGGACCAGGCGCCGCGCGGGTCGGCGTCCAGCGGCGGTCCGCCCGCCCGGCCGGGGCCGATCCGGGTCCACACCAGCTGCCGGGTGGACAGCCAGCCGGTCGGCCGGTGACCGGCGAGCGGGGAGTTGGCGAACGCGGCCACCAGGACCGGGCCCAGATGGTGCGCCAGCCACCAGCGGCGCACGTGACCGAGGGGCCCCGGCTCCTCGTGTCCGGCGTCCACGCACACCTGTACGGAGGCCGAGGTGCACATCATGGCGCGGCCGGAGGGACCGATGCGGTCGAGGCAGGTCTCCATGGCGTCGTAGCGCGGTTCGCGCAGGAACCGGCGGGGTTCGTGCCAGGGATCGTGGCCGAGGCCGACCAGCGTGAGGCCGTTGTCGCGCAGGACCGCGCGGACGGCGTCGAGGTCGGCGGAGACGGTGGCGATGACTTCCGTCAGTGAGCCGGCGGGGGGCGAGCTCAGCTCCAGCTGGCCGCCGGGCTCCACGGTGAGCGCCGACCTCAGGGACAGGGGCCGCAGTGCGGCGTAGGCCGCGCCGAGTCGTTCGGGTGTGACGGGGAGCTGCGGTGCGCGCAGCTCGTGGACGAGCCATTCCACCTCGACACCGAGGCGGCGCGGCGGGCCGGTCTTGAAGCAGATGCCGCGGACCAGGGCCTCGACCTCGGCTTCGGACAGGGCGGGGTGCGGCTCGGTACAGCCACCCGCCGGTGCGGTAGACGCATCGGACATGTCGGGATCCTCCTGAGATTCCACCATGCCACCGGTCCGGGCTCTTCGGCGGCCCGGGCCGGGATCACTCGTCCCACCCAAGTCCCTCGTGTCGTTCGGCACAAGGGGGCGAACCGGGGCGTTCCGGGGCGGTCATCCGGGGCGGCCGGACGTTTCCCGGCGTTTTCCCTGGTGTTCTCCGGTGGCGAAAACTCCGTTGCACCGTACGGTGGGGGCGGTGGCACTCCGGGGTGCGGGGCGCCTTCGAGAAGGCCTTCAGCTCCAGCCGTAGCGCTCCCGCAGCCGGTGCCTTACGAGGTTGAACCGCATACGGTCCAGGGCGCAGGCCTCCCGGCGCATGCCGTCCTCGTGCAGACGCAGGACCCGGTCCACGTCGACCCACGACTCGCGGCCCGACCGGTCCCACGGACCGCTGCCGATCGGCACCCACTCGCGATGGCCGTCGTGCCGCTTGCTGGACAACTGCACGGCGAGGAACGTCCCAGCAGGCTCGCGGGCGACCACGAGCACCGGGCGGTCCTTGCCGCGCCCGTCGTTCTCCTCGAAGGGCACCCACGTCCAGACGATCTCGCCGGGGTCGGGGTCGCCGTCGTGCGCGGGCGAGTACTCGGTGCGCACCCGGCCCACCTCGCGCGGATCGGCCTGGACGGTGGCGGAGGGGCCGGAGCGGCCCGGGACGTTCTCATCGGTAAACGCGGTCACGGGGGCACCCTAGAGGCTGCCCCCACGGGCCCGATCACCGAGGCATCCGCCCCTGCCGGACCGGTACGGCCGCTCAGGCGGCAGCGGAACGCTCCGTGACCGGCGGAGCCGGCCACTTCTCGTGCCAGCGCAGTTCCGCCTCCAACTGCGCGGCCACCTGCACCAGCAGCGGTTCGCTGTTCGCCGGGCCCAGCAACTGGGCCCCGACGGGCAGACCGTCCGCCGTGAAACCGGCGGGCACGTTGACGCCCGGCCAGCCCAGCACGTTCCACGGCCAGGCGTACGGGCAGGCGGCGATCATCGCCCGGTCGGTGGCGAAACCGCTGAGTTCCAGCAGGGCGCCGATCCGGGGCGGGGGAGCGGCGGTCGTGGGCGCGAGGACGACGTCGTACGAGGTGAAGAACCCGCCGATACGGCGGTGCAGGACGGTCTCCGCCCGCCGGGCCGCCCGCAGCGGCGCCCCGCCGAGCAGCCGGCCCAGCCGGGCCGAGCCCCGGGTGCGCCGGTCCAGCAGCGCCGGGAAGGGCGCCTCGGCCACCCGCTCGGCGATCCCGGCGGTCGCGCGCGGCACGAAGGTCAGCCCGATCTGCCCGTACGGCGGGTCCGCCTCCTCGACCGTGTGCCCCAAGGCCGCCAGCCGGTCGGCGAGTTCGACGACCCGGGTCCGCACCTCCGGCAGGAGCCGGGCGGGCACCGCCGTGAACGGCGGCTTGAGGGCGAGCGCGATGCGCAGCCGCCCGGGGTCGCGGCCGACGGCCGCCGAGGCGTCGACGGCCGGGGGCTTGTGCGGGTCCTGGGCGTGGTTGCCGCTCGCCGCGTCCAGCAGCAGGGCCGCGTCGGCGACCGTACGGGCCAGGGTGCCGTTGACGGTGATGCCCTGGAAGGACTCGCCGCGCGGCCAGGTGGAGACGCGGCCGCGCTGCGGCTTGATTCCGACCAGATGGGTCCACGCGGCCGGGATCCGCACCGAGCCGGCGCCGTCCGAGCCGAGCGCGGCGGGCACCAGACCGGCGGCGACCGCGGCGGCCGAGCCGCCCGAGGAGCCACCGGGCGTATGGGCCGTACTCCACGGATTGCGGGTCGCGCCGAAGGCCGGCCCCTCGGTGAAGGGCCACTGCCCGAACTCGCAGGTGTTGGTCTTGCCGACGATCACGGCCCCGGCCGCGCGCAGCCGCCGTACCGCCTCGCCGTCCTCGGCGACCGGCGGGAACTCCCCGCAGCAGCCGAAGGCGGTCGGCTCGCCGGCCACGTCCATGTCGTCCTTCACCGCCACGGGCACCCCGAGCAGCGGCTTGCTCACGCCCGCGGCCAGTTGACGGTCGGCGGCCTCGGCCTCGGCGAGCGCCGCCTCCGCCCGGACGATCCGGAAGGCGTTGATGCTGCCCTGCGTCGTCTCGATCCGCGCCAGCGCCCGCTCGACCAGCGCCCGGGACGTCACGTCCCCGGCGGCCAGCGCTCGCGCGGTCTCCGCAAGGCCTGCGGCACGGTCGAGCGTCATACGGACACCTCCGGAAGCAACTCCTCTACCGAACGGTAACGTCCGATGGCCGGTGGTGGAACGCCGACGACGGGAGTGGAATTTCACCCATCGGCCACATCTACCTCACTGGGCTCATCGGCGCTCGTTCAAACCATTGACGCCTCTCTGCCCCGCCCTTATTTTCTGAGCCCCCGCTTCTGATCGAGTTGCCGAACTTTGTTCGACATATCGACCCTCGTGTCTCAGGGAGAGCCGCCCGTGACCTCACACCCAGCCGCCCCGTCCCGCCGCACACTGCTGCGTGCCCTGGCCGCCCTGCCCGCCTCCGCGCTGCTGCTGGGCGAGGCCCCCGGACTGCTCGGCAGCGCCCTGGCCGCCGCACCGCCGAACGGCTCCGCCACCCGGTACACGATCGTGCCGTTCCTCAACAGCAACGACGGCACGGTCAACGTCTACCAGTCGGACGACGCCACCGACTTCCGGCTGCTGCGCTCCTCCGCGTACACGCCGCCGGCGGGCCGCATCCGCGACGCCAGCGTCATCAGACACACCGACGGCTACTACTACGTCACCTACACCACCCGCACCTGGCAGGACACCAGCACGACCATCGGCTTCGCCCGCAGCTCCGACCGCGTCAACTGGACGTTCCTGTACAACTACACCGTCCCCGTCGCCAACCTTTCCCGCGCCTGGGCGCCCGAATGGTTCGTCGACAGCGACGGCAGCGTCAACATCATCGTGTCCTGCTCCACCACGAACGACCAGTGGATCTTCACGCCGTACCTGCTCAGGGCCACGAACTCCGCCCTGACCGCCTGGAGTTCACCAGTGGCGCTCGCGGGCATCGGCGCCAACCACATCGACACGTTCATCGTGAAGATCGGCTCGACGTACCACGCCTTCCCGAAGAACGAGACGACGAAGTACATCGAGTACGCCACCGCCTCGAACCTCGCCGGCCCGTACACGATCCGCAGGACGGGTGACTGGGCGGGCTGGGGCAGCTACCGCGAGGGCCCGGCGCTGGTGCAGCTCGACAACGGCGGCTGGCGCATCTTCTTCGACGGCTACGGCGACGGCAACTACTACTACAGCGACAGCTACGACACCTTCGCCACCTGGACGGCACCGGCCGCACTGCCCGGGATCTCCGGCACGGCACGGCACTTCACGGTCATCAAGGAGACGGTCGCGGGCGGCCCGAGCCTGGCCCGGAACACCACCCGCTCCTTCCGGTCGGCCAACTACTCGACCCGCTACTGGCAGCAGCAGTCCTCGCTCCTCAACCTGCCCGTGGTCAGCGGCTCCAGCACCACCGCCGAGAAGCGGGCCGCCACCTTCACGGTCGTCGCCGGCCTGGCCGACGCGAGCGGCTACTCCTTCCGCGACGCGGCCGGCAACTACCTGCGCCACTGGGACTTCCGCGCCCGCTTCGACCCGAACGACGGCACGAGCACGTTCGCCAAGGACGCCACGTTCGTCCTCCGGACCGGCACGTCATCGGGCTCCGTCCGCTTCGAGTCGTACAACTACCCCGGGTACTACCTGCGCCACTACGCCTACCAGCTCCGCGTGGAACGCCCGAATGGAACGGAGTTGTTCCGGCAGGACAGTTCGTTCGTGCCGGTGGCTGCCTGGGCGTGACCTGCACCCCTGCTGACCTGGGCAATTGTGCTGGGGGTTGCGAGATACCTCCCTCCAGACGCCCGGGGGTTCTGTCCTCAGGCTGGAGCCTCTCGCAGCAGAAGTGTCAGGACAGGAATCCTTCCAGGACGAGGGTCGCCGCGCCGAGACTGACCGGGTTGCGGTCGATGGGGCAGAGACTGATCTCGGTGCCTTCCCAGGGCTCGGCGAGTGCGTAACGGGCGGCGGTGGCGCGCACGTACGGCAGGACGGCGCCTCCCAGTCTGTCGGCGACCCAGCCGGTGAGCACGATGAGCTGCGGGTTGCACAGGTTGATCAGGTCGGCGATGGCGATGCCGAGGTACTGACCGGTCGTGGCGATCACCCGTTGTGCGGCCGGGTCGCCGGCCGCGTGGGCGGTGGCCAGGGCGTTGATGGTCGCCGTCTGGTCGTCGGGGTGCAGGAGCGGGCTGTCCGGGTCGGTCTCCGCGAGGTGCTGCATGATGCCGGGTGCGCCCACGTAGGTCTCCACGCATCCGACGCATCCGCGGCGGCACTGGCGGCCGTCGATGACCAGGTTGGTGTGGCCCCATTCGCCGGCCGTGTTCGTGGCCCCGCGGTAGAGCGCCCCCTGGACGGCCAGGCCCGCGCCGACGCCGGTTCCCAGGGTGAGGACGGCGACGTTGTCGTGGCCGCGAGCGGCGCCGAACCACAGTTCGGCGACGGTGCTCGCACGCAACGGGTTGTCGAGGAAGACCGGCACATCAGGGACCCGATCGGTGAGCAGGTCCAGTAGTGGCACGTCGTTCCACTCCCAGTTCGGGGCGAAGACGGAGGCCGTGCCGTCCGGCCGTACCTGGCCGGGAATGCTGACGCCGACCCCGAGAATCCTGCCGCGATCCACCTGGGCCTGCGCGATCGCGTCGTCGACTCCGCGGACGATACGGTCCACGACGTAGCCCGGCGAGTTGGCGTGCGGGTGCAGTTCGTACTCGGCTCTGGCCAGAACCCGCAGAGCGGGATCGAAGACCTCGACGTGGACGTAGGTCTCGGCGATGTCGACGCCGATGAGCCGGGGGCCCTCGCGGGCGGGCGCGAGAAGGTTCCGCGGGCGTCCGCCTCCCGAGGCCTGCTGTCCGATCTCGGCCAGAAGCCCCAGCTCGTGCAACTCGCTGACGATGTCGGAGGCAGTGGCCACCGACAGGCCCGTGGCCGCGGCGATGTCGCGCCTGACGACGGGCGCCGAGGCGATGAGATGCCGCATCACCGCGAAACGGTTGGTCCGGCGTATGTCCTGGTACGTCCGCTTCAACGACGCCGTCCTGTGCTGGATGGAGCTGGGGAGCCTGATCGTATCCACTGGGTGTACGCCGTTGGAACTGCCGGGCACGGACTTTTTCTGACTTGTTGACGAAGGGGTGTAGTGGGCATAACCTGCGTCTCGCTCTGATCGCTGCACCACATGCCAGCGGCAGGAATTCCCCCCTCCGATTGCGTGCCTCCCACCCCGCGGGCTTCGCGTCGCGCTCATACCGGCCGCCCTCCGCGGCCGTCCACAGCGTCATCACCCGCCGTCGCGGCCTCGTCCCCGGGGTCCGGGCCCACACCCGTTCTTCACAGCAGAGGTGCCCATGTCCCCTGAGCAAAACCCGCGCAGAGCGTTCGGCCGCAGATCCTTCCTGCGCGCCTCCGGCACCGTGGCGGCGGCGGGATTCCTCGCCGCGTGCGGCGGGAACACCGGTCGCGACGGCGGCTCCACCGGCGGTAAGGCGGCGATCAGCCAGTGGTACCACCAGTACGGCGAGGCGGGCACCCAGCAGGCGGCGCTGCGGTACGCGAAGGCGTACACCAAGGCCGACGTGTCGGTGCAGTGGATCCCCGGTGACTACGCCTCCAAGCTCTCCAGCGGCCTGGTCTCCAGCAACGGCCCCGACGTCTTCGAGTTCCACCCCGACGTCCAGATGGCCAAGTCCGGGCAGATCGTGCCGCTGGACGACATCATCGCGGACGTGAAGTCCGACTTCACGGAGAAGGATCTGGCCGCCAACTCGGTCGACGGCATCCGCATGATCGACGACCCGCAGTTCCTGTACTACCGCAAGAGCCTGCTGGAGAAGGCGGGCGTCCAGCCCCCGACCACC
Source organism: Streptomyces azureus (assembly GCF_001270025.1). Classification (NCBI taxonomy): domain Bacteria; kingdom Bacillati; phylum Actinomycetota; class Actinomycetes; order Kitasatosporales; family Streptomycetaceae; genus Streptomyces; species Streptomyces azureus. The sequence goes on from NZ_DF968278.1 coordinate 23,437, forward strand.
TTCGACGAGCTGATAGACGCCTCCCGCAAGCTCGACAAGGGCGGGGTCAAGGGCCTGTACCTCGGCCTGAAGGGCGGCAGCGACATCCTGGCCAGTCCCCTGATCTGGGCCACCGGCAGCGAACTGCTCACCGCCGACCACAAGGTCGCCTTCGACACCCCGGCGACCGTCGAGGGCCTGAAGAAGATGCGCGAGCTCTACACCAGCAAGACGCTGCTGCTCGGCGCCCCCACCGACTGGTGGGATCCGTCGGCGTTCATCCAGGGCCTGACGGCGATGCAGTGGTGCGGCCTGTGGGCGATGCCCGGCATCCAGAAGGCACTGGGAGACGACTTCGGCATCGTCCCCCTGCCCGGCATCGGCAGCGCCGGCCGCCCGGTGGTCTACAACGGCGGCTGGTCCACCTACGTGAGCGCCAAGGCCAAGGATGTCGACGCGGCCAAGGCGTTCGTGAAGTGGCTGTGGATCGAGCAGACGAAGCTCCAGGAGGACTGGTGCACCTCCTACGGCTTCCACATCCCCCCGCGCAAGAGCCTGGCGGCGAAGGCCACCAAGCTGCAGAGCGGTACCGCCGCCGAGGCGGTGAAGCTCTTCGAGACCAAGGGGCACTACGACGACCCGTACTGGACCCAGGCCATGGTGACGATTTCCCAGGACATGGTGAACAACGCCGTGGTCAGCGGAAAGAACCCCGAGTCCGAGGTGGCCAAGGCCCGCACCCGGGTCGAGGCCGAACTCAAGAAGATCGCCTGAGGGGCCCTGACAGGCATGACAACCATCACCACCGGTGGCGCCCGTCCGGGCGCCACCGCGCCACCCGGCCCCGCGGCGAAGGCCAAGGCCAAGGCCAAGGCGAGACGTGACGGGCACGGGATGCGAGGCAGCACCCGCACCTTCTGGCTCTTCGCGGGCCCCTTCCTGGCCGGTCTCCTGCTGTTCGTCTACGTGCCGGTCGGCTGGAGCTTCTACCTGAGCCTCTTCCAGGCCCAGAACACGGTCACCCCGACGAAGTTCGTCGGCCTGGACAACTACGCGGACATCCTCACCGAAGGGCCGTTCACCGACAGCCTGTGGACCTTCACGCTCTTCGCGCTGATCGTCGTCCCTCTCACCTTCGTCCTGGCCCTGGCGCTCGCGCTGCTCGTCCACCGCATCCGCGTCGCCCGTGCCTTCTTCCGTTCGGTGTTCTTCATCCCCACGGCGTGCTCCTACGTCGTGGCCTCGATGGTGTGGAAGCTGTCGATCTTCAACGGGGTGCGCTTCGGTCTCGTCAACACCGTCCTGGGCTGGTTCGGGATCGAACCCGTCGCCTGGATCGGCACCGTCTCCCCGCCCTGGTACTGGCTGGTGCTGGTCACCGTACGGCTCTGGCTCCAGCTCGGCTTCTACATGATCCTCTTCCTGGCCGCCCTCCAGCAGATCCCCAAGGAACTGTACGAAGCCGCCTGGACGGACGGCGCCCGACCCGGCTGGCAGACCTTCCGGCACGTCACCCTGCCGCAACTGCGCACCACCTCGGTCGCCGTGGTGCTCCTCCTGCTGATCGCGGCCTACCAGGCGTTCGACGAGTTCTACAACCTGCTGCCCAACACCCCCTACGCACGGCCGCCGTTGGTCTACCTCTACTACACGGCCCTCGGACAGGGTCAGGACTTCGGCCACGGCAGCGCCGGGGCGCTGGTGCTGTCGGCACTCATCACGATGGTGACGCTGCTGCAGGGCAGGATCTTCGGCTTCGGAAAGGCGGACAGCTGATGGCCACCTCCACCACCACCCATGTCCGCGGCCGTCCTCGCGCAGTGAGCGGACGGGCCGGCGGCGTCGCCCTCTACACCGTCGCCGTCGTCGCGGCGCTGCTGTTCCTGGTCCCGTTCTATCTGCTGATCCGCAACAGCCTGGCCACCGACGCCGACATCACCGGGGCGAACTGGAAGTTCTTCCCGACCACGCTGCACTGGGAGAACATCTCCGAGCTGTTCAACGACCCCGCGGTTCCCATGGCGCGCAGCATGTGGAACTCCCTCGTCGTCGGGGTGCTCGGCACCGCCGGGCAGCTGCTGGTCTGCTCCCTGGGCGGCTACGCGCTCGCCCGCGTCCCGTACCGGCACGCCAGCAAGATCTTCTATGCGGTGCTGGCCACCCTCATGATCCCCAGCGCGGTCACCTTCGTGCCCAGCTTCGTCCTCGTTTCGTCACTGGGCTGGGTCTCCTCCCTGCAAGGCCTGATCGTGCCCGGCCTGTTCAGCGGCTTCACCGCCTTCCTCTTCCGGCAGTACTTCCTCGGCTTCCCCAAGGAACTGGAGGAGGCCGCCCGGATCGACGGTCTCGGAAGCTGGGGCACGTACTGGCGGATCGTCGTCCCCAACTCCCGTGGCTTCTTCTCGGCGATCGCGGTGATCACCTTCATCACCAACTGGAACGCCTTCCTTTGGCCGCTGGTCATCGGCCAGGACCAGTCCAGCTGGACCGTGCAGGTGGCCCTGTCGACCTTCACCACCGCGCAGACCGTCAACATCCACGAGCTGTTCCTCGCCGCCACCGTGTCCATCCTGCCGCTGGTGCTCGTCTTCCTCTTCCTGCAGCGATACCTGGTCGAAGGCGTCGCGCACACCGGCATCAAGGGCTGACCGCAGAGGCACCCCGGAAACCGTACAGAACGCCATTCTTCGCACCGATCCATCCCGGAGTGATCCATGCCCAATCCCGACAGCCATCCGCCGCTCGCAGGGGCCATACATCTGGACCCCAACTTCACCGTCGGCGAGGTGAACCCGCGGCTGTTCGGATCCTTCGTCGAGCACCTAGGCCGCTGCGTATACACCGGCGTCTTCGAACCGGACCACCCGAGCGCCGACGAGGACGGACTGCGCACCGACGTCCTGGCCCTGATCCGGGAACTGGGCGTCACCATGGTCCGCTACCCCGGCGGCAACTTCGTCTCCGGCTACCGCTGGGAAGACGGAGTCGGCCCGGTGGAGCAGCGGCCGCGCCGGCTCGACGGCGCCTGGCGGACCGTCGAGACGAACCGGTTCGGGCTGAACGAGTTCATGCGCTTCGCGGCCAAGGCCGATGTCGAGCCGATGCAGGCCGTCAACCTCGGCACCCGCGGCCTGCAGGAGGCACTCGACCTCCTGGAGTACACCAACCACCCCTCCGGCACGGCCTTGTCCGAGTTGCGCCGCTCGCACGGCGTGGACAAGCCGCACGGCATCCGGCTGTGGTGCCTGGGCAACGAGATGGACGGCCCCTGGCAGCTCGGCCACAAGAGCGCCGACGAGTACGGCCGCCTCGCCGCCGTCACCGCCAAGGCCATGCGCGATGTCGACCCCGGCCTGGAACTGGTCGCCTGCGGAAGCTCCAACCGCTCCATGCCGACCTTCGGCGCCTGGGAGGCGACGGTCCTGGAGCACACGTACGACCTCGTCGACTTCATCTCCTGCCACGCCTACTACGAGGAGAGCGACGGCGACGCCGACAGCTTCCTCGCCTCGGCCGCCGACATGGAGGCCTTCATCGACGGGGTGGTCGCCACCGCCGACCACATCGGGGCCAAGCGCCGCTCCGGCAAGCGGATCAACCTCTCCTTCGACGAGTGGAACGTCTGGTACCAGAGCCGGCCGGTCAACAACACCGACACCCCTGACTGGAGCGTGGCCCCGCGCCAGCTCGAGGACGTCTACACCGTCACCGACGCCGTCGTGGTCGGCAGCCTGCTGATCACCCTGCTGCGCCACTGCGACCGCGTCACCGCGGCCTGCCTCGCCCAGCTCGTGAACGTCATCGCCCCCATCATGACCGAGCCCGGCGGCCCGGCCTGGCGGCAGACCATCTTCCACCCCTTCGCCGACGCGGCCCGCCACGGCCGCGGCCAGGTGCTCCGGCTCGCCCTGGACAGCCCCGTCCACGACACCGCCCGCTACGGCGAGGTGCCCCTGCTGCACGCGACCGCCGTCCAGCAGGAGGACGGGACGCTCACCGTCCTCGCCGTCAACCGGGACACCACGAGGCCGCTCGAACTCACCGCCGACCTGCGGGCGTTCAGCCCGGTGGCCGGCCAGGTGACGCACACCGCCCTGGCCGACCCCGACCGCCACGCGGCCAACACGCTCCAGCACCAGGACCGCGTGACGCCGAAGCCGGTGACCGGCACCGTCACGGACGGCGGACGGCTGAGCGCCCTGCTGCCGCCGATGTCCTGGAACACCATCACCATCCCGCTCGCCCCCTGAGCGGCCCCAGGATCCCACCGCTCGACCCGCAACTCCCCGCACAATCCCCGAACCTCGACGGAGAGGTGACACCATGTCCGACACCACATCACACCGCACACCGCCACCGCGCGCCCGATGGCGGACCACCATGGCCGCGTTCCTGACCCTGCTGGGCAGCCTCGCCGCCCTGCTCGTGCCCGCCACACAGGCACACGCGGCCACGGTGACCTTCACGACGGGCGCCGCACGAACCGACCAGAACGGCAACGCCCTGCAGTTGCACGGGCTCGGCATCGTCAAGGTCGGCGACACCTGGTACGGCTTCGGCGAGGACAAGACCGGAAAGACGTCGGCGGACACGTCGTTCGAGGACATCACCTGCTACACCTCGACCGACCTGGCGAACTGGAACTACCAGGGCCAGGCCCTCAGCAGGCAGAGCAGCGGGGACCTGGGACCGAGCCGGATCGTGGAGCGGCCGAAGGTCATCTACAACAAGTCGACCAGCACGTACGTGATGTACATGCACATCGACAGCACCAACTACGCCGAGGCCAGGGTCGGCGTGGCCACGAGCAGCACACCGTGCGGCCCGTACACCTACCGGGGCAGCTTCCGGCCGATGGGCAACCTCAGCCGTGACATCGGCCTGTTCCAGGACACCGACGGCACCGCCTACCTGATGAGCGAGGACCGCAACAACGGCCTGCGCGTCTACAAGCTGTCCGCCGACTACCTGTCCGTCGACAGCGTGGTGACGACCCTGGGCAGCGGCGGCAGCAGCGGCAGCGTCGAGTCGCCCGCCATGGTGAAGATCGGCGGCATGTACTACGTCTTCGGCTCCCACCTGACCGGCTGGAGCCTGAACGACAACATCTACGCCACCGCCACGTCACTGAGCGGCCCCTGGTCGGCGTTCCGGAACTTCGCCGCTCCCGGTACCAAGACCTACGGCAGTCAGACGGCGAACGTCATCACGGTCCAGGGCACCTCCGGCACCACGTACATCTACGCCGGTGACCGCTGGGACACCTCCAACCTGGGCGCGTCGAAGCTGATCTGGCTGCCGCTGACCATCCGGGGCACGACGGTGAACCTCGGTCAGTACCCGACCTGGTCCCTCAACGTGGACGCGGGCACATGGTCGGCCGGCAGCGGGATCCCGTCGGAAGGGGTCCACACGCTGAAGAACGTCGGCAGCTCGATGCTGATGGACGTCGCCAGCGGCTCCACCGCGACCGGCGCCAAGATCATCCAGTGGCCGTCCACCGGCGGTACCAACCAGCAGTGGACCCTCACCCGGGTGGCGGACAACATCTTCACGCTCAAGAGCGTCAAGAGCGGCCTGTGCCTGGACGTCCCGAGCCGGTCGACCACCGCCGGCGTCCAGTTGCAGCAGTGGACCTGCAACGGCGGGACGAACCAGCAGTGGGCCCTGGACCTGACCGGCAGCTACACCGGCAGCAACTACATGCTGGTGAACATCGACAGCGGCCTGCACATCGGTGTCGCGGGCTCGACCACCCAGGGAGCGGCGGTGGACCAGGAGCTCGGCGGCAGCGCGAGCGTCAACAGCGAGACCTGGACTCTTTCCTGACCGCGTGCCCCGGCGACCCCGCCATCGAAGGGGGCGCCGGGGCACTGCCCGTACACCGAAGTGATGCGGCGCCATCCGTGACAGGTAACGGGTGGGCGGTGGGTCGCCACGGGGTCGCCCGTTACGACCCGCCGCAGCCGGCCCCGCCGTATACGAAGGCGCGGCCCGATCGGCACCCCTACAACTTTCCCGACACCTTCAAACGTCTACGACCGGTTGGTTCTATTCGATGTGTGGTCCGCTGTCATGCGGTCCTCAAGGAAGAGGCCCCACTCATGATGCGTAGTGCAGGCGAGCAGGAAGAGCCCCATGTGGGTTCCGTCGAGGACCCGGCGACCGTCTCCCGCAGGGGAATGCTCAAGGGCGTGATCATCGCCGCCGGAACGGCGGCGGCCGGGATGGGGGCGACATGGCCCGCCTACGCCGCGGACGCCTCCGTCAGAGCGACCTCGCCGGACGGCAGGACGGTCCTCACCTTGTCGGTGGTGGGCGGAGCGCTCCAGTGGTCCGTCCTGCGCAGCGGCACCACGGTGATCGCCACCTCGCCCCTCGGTCTCAGGCTGAGCAACGGGACGACCCTCGGCAGCAACGTGACGGTGACCCAGAACCAGCACTGGACCACCAACACCACCTGGAATCCGGTCTACGGCCGCAACTCGACCGTTACCGACAACTACCAGGAGCAGCGCTGGAACCTCCAGGACACTGTCTCCGGGGTCCGCTTCAGCGTCCAGGCCCGCGCCTACAACGCCGGCGTCGCCCTCCGCTACGTCCTGCTCGACACCGGCACCGCCACGATCTCCGACGAGCTGACGACGTTCACCTTCCCGGACAGGACGCTGGTCTACAGCGCCCGTGACGAGGCCGACTACGTCCCGCTCGCCCCCGGTTCCATCCCGGTCACCGGCACCTCCGGCACGGACAACGGCCCTCTGACCGACCTGCCGCTGACCGCGACCCTGCCCAGTGGGGTCATCGCGTGCGTCTGCGAGTCCTCCCGGGTGAACTTCCCCCGGATGATGCTCAGTTCCGTCTCCGGGCAGCCCAACGCCCTGTCCGCCTTCCTGATGGAGCACACCGCACGCGGCAGCGGCCCGGTCGCGACGACCTCCACCGTCACCACGCCGTTCGCGACGCCGTGGCGCGCGGTGGTGATCGGGTCGACCCACGCCGAGCTGGTCGACAACGCCGAACTGGTGCTCAACCTGGCCCCACCGAACGCCCTGGCCGACACCTCGTGGATCAAGCCCGGCAAGGTCTTCCGCTGCGAGCTCACCACCGACGCCGGCATCCAGGGCGTCGACTTCGCCGTCGCGCGCGGCTTGCAGTACATCGAGTACGACGGCGGATGGTACGGACCGGTCACCTCGCCCGCCAGGCAGCCGATTCCCGAGATCGACCTTCCCTCGGTCGTCTCCTATGCCACCGACCACGGCATCGGGGTCATCCTCTACGTGGACCGCAGCGCGGTGGGCGACGCGGACTCACTGTTCGCCCTCTACAAGAGCTGGGGCATAGCGGGCGTCAAGCTCGGCTTCATCCTCGACGGCACCCAGGCGATGACCAACCAGATCACCGGCTGGGCGAAGACGGCCGCGAAGTACCAGCTGCTGATCGACATGCACGACGACGTCCGGCCGTTCGGCTACGAGCGCACCTACCCGAACTGGATCAGCCTGGAGGGCGTCCGCGGCAACGAGAACTTCCCGACCGCCACGCACAACGTGACGCTGCCCTTCGCCCGCAACATCGGCGGCCCGTTGGACTACACGATCTGCTACGGCCAGTCCCGCAACAAGACCACGAACGCCCACCAGATGGCGATGGCCGCGGTGTACTACCAGCCGCTGAACTTCCTCTTCTGGTATGACAAGCAGACGTCCAAGTACGCCAACCCCGCGAACTGGCCGGGCCTGCCCTGGTTCAACGCCGTCCCCACGACCTGGGACGTGAGCCGAACCCTGGCCGGATCGATCGGCCAGTTCGTCGCCGTGGCCCGCCGGCGGGGGACCACCTGGTACCTGGGGGCGATGACCAACGAGACGGCCCGGACGCTGTCGCTCCCGCTGTCGTTCCTGGACAGCGGTGTCAGTTACACCGCCACCGTCTGCGCCGACGGCACGCCGGGCACCAGCCCGTACCAGACCCCGGTCGTGGTCAGTACCCGGACCGTCACCTCGGCCACGACGCTGGACGTGGCCATGGCCCCCGCGGGCGGCCAGGCGATCATCCTCAAGCCGAGCTGACAGGCCGTCCCCTGAGGGCGTCGGCCTCGTCACGCCCGCTGCCGGGCCTGGGCTTCTCCGCTCCGGCCCGGCACTCGCCTGAGGAGGTTCGTACGCCCTCGTCGCACACGAAGGCACTCCGCCCGCTGATCGACTTGCGGACGATCAGGTTGTTCATCTCCTGATGTGATCAGCGGATTGACCACTTCTTCTGCCGGGGCCCGGCGACGGCGACGTACAACCGCATCAGTAGCGGGTACCGGCGGTTGTGGTAAGCGGACAGGAAACTCCTTCGGCATCCCCGGCCAGCCGGGCGACCCCCTGGTCGGCCGCAGCAGCCGGCCGCCTGGCGGCCGACCGAACCCGTGTTCTTCAGCCACTTTCCAGCACCGCGTCGTCGTCGTTCGGATAGGTCGAGACGATCTTCCCTTTCCAGCGCGGGGGGCCCGGGCCGAGGCAGGTGTCGTGCCGCCGGCTTCGTCGACGTTGTAGATGGTGGAGAAGGCGTCGACGAAGATGCCGGTCCACGCGCCGTCGGGGTCCTTGAACGCCGGGTGGACGCGGGAGAAGCCAGCCGGCTTGCAGGGGAGCAGGGCGTCTTCGTGCTTCCAGCGGGGGAAGTCCTGCATGGTCTGCAGTTGTACGACATCCGGGACGAGGGAGCCGGTGGCGAGCTGGTTGTCTTTGCGGGCGTCGTGGAACTTGCTGTAGTCCACGACGATGTTGAGCGTGATGCCGGGGCACGCCTTCTCGAAGGCGGCGCAGCGTCATTCGCCTACATCGGAATGCTGAGCTACAGCACGAAGGCCGGCGCCAAGGAGCGTGCGGTGGCACTCGCGAGCGCGACGGATACCCCTTCGCCACCACCTATGAGGGCGCCGCGGAGCACGACTACGACGCGGACGCGAAGAAGTTCAACTTCTCTGTGAAACCGATCGCAGAGGAAGACAACGGTGCGGGCGGCAACCTGCTCATCAGCTTCTATGCCAAGAACCGGATCATCGACGGAATGGAAGACGGCTTCATCGTGAAGATCGTCTCCTGACGCGCCGACGGCGGGGGTGCCGAGCTGTCGGCACCCCGCCCTTGACGGTGTTCAGGCCGTCGCGGGCCAGAACTGCACAAGGTACTTCTCCATGCCTTCGCCCGTACCTTCCTGCTCCGACAGTGCCGCAGCCTCCCTGCGCCCGGCACAGCTCACCCGCACCCGCCAGGAGCCCCCCGAATCGGCAAGCGTGATCACGTCATCGGCGCGCCCCAAGCCCATGGACCACACGGCCACTTCCCCAGTGGTCGACTCGAAGTCGGCCTCAGCCTGCTCGTCCCACCGCGAGGAATCCTGCACGGGCGGCTCCCCGTCCCATACCTCCACGGTGACCGCAGCGGTGTGCGTGTGGCCGCCACTGCAGATGTCGAGACGCCCCGGAAAGGCGTTCAGGAACACGCCCTGCGCGAAGTCGTCAGGGAACGGGACGGGCAGATCACCGTCATCGGACTCCTGAAACCCGAAGCCGTGATACCCCACATCCGCATCGAGGTTCTGCTGCCGGACAAGCTCGGCCATAAGAGCCCCTTCGGCATGACAAACGACTGGTCATCCCCGTGATCCTAAGTCGCCGCTCCCGAGAGCACATAGGCATTGGCTTCCGGGCCGGTGGGCAGCCTTCCCTGACCCATCACAAGATGGCTGGTCCTGACTCCTGAACTGAGGTTGGCAAAGGCTCACTGTGCTATGTAGGGGCGATGACGGTGATCAACACCTGCGGCAGGCCGTTCGACGCGGTGCTGTGCGACCTGGACAACGTGATCCGCTTCTATGACCTGACCCGATTGGCGGGGCTGGAACAGATGGCTGGACTGGCCGAGGGAACGACCACGAGGGTGGCCTATGCGCCGGAGATAGACCTGCCGCTGCTCCTCGGAAAGATCAGCAAGGAGGAGTGGGTGGAGGCCATCGTGCTGGGACTCGCGGGTGAAATCTCGGAGCCTCAGGCCCGTGAGCTGGGAACGGCACTGGCTGAGGCGCCTTTCTGGGCTGACGAGGTGGTGGTCACGATGCTTCGCCGGATGCGGGAACACATGCCGCTCGTCCTGGTGACCAACGCAACCCTGGAGTTGGAGAGCGACCTCGCATCGCTGGGACTGTCCGACCTCGCAGACCATGTCGTCAGCAGCGCCCGGGTCGGAGTAGTCAAGCCCGACCGCGAAATCTATGAAATCGCTGCCAAGAGAGCGGAGACCGACATTGAACGTTGTCTCTTCATCGACGACCGGCTGGAGAACATCGAGGCTGCTGTCGCGCTGGGGATGACGGGTCTGCACTATCGCAAGCCGGAGGACCTGCAGAAGGCGTTGAGCTTCGCGCTTGATGCCTGAGGCTGCACAGGTTCAATCGGAGGGCCCGACGCCCGTGAGGGTGACGGGCCCGGAGATCGGTGACGGAACCAGATCAACCGCAACCACCCCTTTGGCGACCGCCGCTGACGCGACGAACCGGGACGGATCGCAGGGGTGGTATCGCCCCTGCAGCTTGCGGACGGTACTCCAGCCGCCGTCGCAGGCGGTCAGATAGGCGGCCCGCAGCGTGCGTTCGTCGCCGTTCGGGCCGCGCACGGTGGCCGTGACGCCCGTGCCGTCCTGTACCAGGCCCATCAGCTCGTGCCCGTAGCGGACACGCATCCCGTGGCTGAGGAGACGCTCTTCGAGTAGCTCCTCGACCCGCGCCTGCGGAATGCCGACCCGGTAGGGGCGCCGGGCCGACCAGCCGTCGTATCGGAGCGGCACGGGCAGCCTGGCGAAGTGCCCCTCAGCGACGGTGGCGATGGCGCGCTGATGCGCGTCGTCGAGCGGGCCGCGCAGGTCGAGCACCTCGGCGGTGCGGGGCTGGAGGTTGACGGCCTTTGCCTGGACGCGGCGCTCGGGCAGTTTGTCCAGCACCCCAAGGTCGACGCCCGCCAGCGCCAGCTCGGCGGCGAGCAGCAGCCCGGTCGGGCCGCTGCCGACCACCACGACGTCGGTCTTCTTCATGATTTCGTCTCGCTGACGCCGGTAATTCGCACGCTGAGGTGCGTTCGGCGCATCCGCCGAACGCCGGAGATCTACTTTCTCCGTCATCGGCAGAGCGTGCCGGCGAGGCGTTGGCAAAGTTGGCAAAGGAGAGACCGGAAGACCTGTCGGTCATTTTCCGGCCCGCCTTCAGCGGGGGTCGAGCCCCCGTTCCCGGGCCGCCGCTCCGAAGTAGTCGCCCCCCTTGCGCTTGGGGTCGTCGGTGCCCCAGGCCTGTTCGCCGTCGGCGGCGGAGCGGTCCGTGCCGTTGGTGTTCTGCCGGAGGGGGACTCTGACCATCCTCGGTATGTGCTTCGAGCAGTGGATGTATGCCTCTTCGACCTCGACCTCCACCCACACGTGGGGGCGGCGGCCGGGTACCGGGTCGACCGGCAGGTCCGGAATCCTCAGGCGCATCATGTCGTCGGTGACCAGCTGTGCGCGGCCGTTGACATGGAGGCCGATGCGGTCCTGGGAGAAATCGATCATCAGCATGCCGATGTGCGGGTTCTCCCGGATGTTGCCGAGCGAGGCCATGACGCCGTTCCCCCGGTACTCGGGGTATGCCAGGGTCGCGTCGTCGAGTACCCGGAGGAAGCCTGGCGGGCCGGCCCGGAATGTGCTGTCGCATTCGCCGCGGCTGTCCGAGGTCGCGAGGAAGAACATCTCCTGGCGGGCCACGAACTCCCGCATCCGCGGGTTGAGCCGGTGCAGGACCTGATCGTCGTAGAACCGGTCGGCGCGGGCGACGGTGCCCAGCTCCCGCTGGACCTGGTGCTCGCCGTGGCTTCCGGGCCGGTCTGCCCGCTCATCGTGGTGCAACGGTCCTCCTGACAGGGATTTCGGCAGGGCGGCAGCTCGTTGAGCCGTGGAGTCGGGACTCGTGTCCCTGTCCGGGCCCTGCTCTCGGTGTTCACCTCGGCGTACGTGACTGATTTGGTCACCTGGATGGCCGAAAATCGTCATCGGCCATGGACGAGACTAGAGCAGACGCCCGCACGGCACGCAGCGGGACGACATCCCCGCCGAACGACCACCGCAGGAGCCGGGCCAGGGCCACGGGGGACGGACGGGGGGTGTCCCCACCCGTGAGCGGTGGCTCGCCGGATGGGCGGCGGCCCGCGCAACGAGTGATCGTGTACGCACGGGTCTCCCGCTCGCCGGGTGACCGCTTGACGGACCGTGAAGGGGGAACAGTGAAGCGTCCTACGGAGCACGCTCCGGACCGCCGTACGCTGCTGGCCGGTATGGCGGCGGCAGCCGGTGCGGTAACGGTGTGGGGTACTGCGGGGAAGGCCGTCGCGGGCGGGTGGAGGGGGCCGGTGGGGAAC
>NZ_DF968279.1:0-494 GCF_001270025.1 Streptomyces azureus
CAGTGGGCCGCCTGGGCCTTCCTCGCTCCGGTGACCCTCTACCTCGTCCTCTTCTACGCCTATCCGCTCTACCGCAACCTCGACCTGAGCCTGCGCGACTACACGGTCCGCTCCTTCGTCCAGGGCGACGCGCCCTTCACGGGCCTGGAGAACTACGGGAAGATCCTCGACGACCCGACCTTCGCCCCGGCCCTGCTCCACACCGTGGTGTTCACGGCCGTGTGCCTGGTCTTCCAGTACGCCATCGGCTTGGCCCTCGCGGTCTTCTTCCACCAGCACTTCCGGCTGTCGGCGACCCTGCGGGCCCTGTTCCTGGTGCCGTGGCTGCTGCCGCTGATCGTGTCGGCCTCCACCTGGTCGTGGATGCTCAACAGCGACTCCGGCATCGTCAACGCCCTGCTGAGTACCGTCGGTATCGGGCCCGTGAACTGGCTGACGTCCCCGTCCTGGTCACTGACCTCGGTGATCATCGCGAACATCTGGATCGGCGTCCC
>NZ_DF968280.1:0-19008 GCF_001270025.1 Streptomyces azureus
CTTACAGCGCCGATGGTACTGCAGGGGGGACCCTGTGGGAGAGTAGGACGCCGCCGAACAATTCTTGACAGGGCTGGACCCGTAACTTCGGTTACGGGTCCAGCCCTTTTTTGTTCTCCGTCACTTGAAGTTCACGTTGCGCGATCAGCATCCACAGTATGGGTACTGCTGCAATGCTCAGGGCCGCCGGTGTCGGACTCGGTGACGAGGTCGTCGTGCCGGCCTTCGGGAACGTCGAGGTCGCCGAGGCCGTGGCCAAGGCCGGGGCGATGCCGGTGTTCGCCGACATAGATCCGGTCACCTACTGCCTGGACGCCTCCTCTGTGGAAGCGGCGATGACTCCGCGGACCGCGGCGGTGGTGGTCGTACACCGCTTCGGGCGGCTCGCCGACCTCGCGCGGCTGCACGCACTGGGAGCGCGGCACGGGCTGCTCGTGCTGGAGCAGGGTGAGTCCGAGGCGCCGTACGACGAGATAGCCCAGCGCAGGGAGCGGGCGGCTTATCTCCGTACGAAGTTGAGGGGTGTGCGGACGCCGGACGACGGTGACGGGCACACCTATCAGCAGTACGTCGTGCGGGTTCCGGGCAACGGGCGACCGGATCGGGACGCTTTCGCGCGGGCTCTGCGGGCCAAGGGAGTCGAGTGCCGGGTGCCGGTGAAGACTCCGGTGCATCGGCTGCCCGAATTCCGGCGGTGTGTTTCCCTCCCGGAGACGGAGCGGGCTTCCGACGAGACGCTCGCACTGCCTGTGGACGCCACTCTGACCAAGCGGGACATGCAGCGGATCGTGTCCGCCTGTAATGCCCTTGGAGGGCTTCTTCAGCCCGCCTTCTGACGTGGTTGGGAGCACGGGTCTGTTCGGGGTATGATCTATTCCGTTGCCGCGCGGGACACCCCGCAAGCGACAGGCCCCTATAGCTCAGTCGGTAGAGCGTCTCCATGGTAAGGAGAAGGTCAACGGTTCGATTCCGTTTGGGGGCTCCAGCAGAAAAGGCCCCACCTTCACGGGTGGGGCCTTTTTCATGTCCTAGTCCTTGTGGAGGCCCGGGACGCGCATCGCCAGGATCGCCATGTCGTCGGACGGGGCGTCCGACGCGAAGCGTTCCACCGCGCGCATGATGCGGGCCGCGACCGCGCCGGCCGTGAGGCCCGTGCAGGTCGTGAGGACGTCGGCGAGACCGTCGTCGCCCAGCATGCGGGCGCCTTCGCGGCGTTCGGTGACGCCGTCTGTCACGCACAGGAGGACGTCGCCCGGGTCGAGGGTGACCGTCTGCTCGTAGAGCTCCAGCTCGTCGATGACGCCGAGGAGCGGCTGGGGTTCGGCCGCCGGTTCCACCGAGCCGTCCTGGCGCAGGCGCAGGGGGAGCGGGTGGCCGGCGCAGACGACCTTGAGTTCGGCGCTGCCGTCCTCCTGGGGGCGCATCTCGCCGTAGAGGAGGGTGAGGAAGCGGCTGCGGGCACCTTCGTCGAGGATGGCGGAGTTGAGGCGCTCCAGGACCGCCGGGCCGCTGAGGCCCTCGCGGGCCAGGAGGCGCAGGGCGTGGCGGGCCAGGCCCGTGACCGCCGCCGCGTTCGGGCCCGTACCGCAGACGTCGCCGATGGCGAAGCCGTAGGCGCCGTCGCGGATGGGGAAGACGTCGTAGAAGTCGCCGCCGACCTCGTTGCCCTCGCCGGCGGCGCGGTAGATGACCTCGACCTCGACTCCCTCGATCGTGGGGAGTTCCGGCGGGAGGAGGCTGCGCTGGAGGGACTGGCTGATGGCCGTGCGTTCGGAGTAGAGGCGGGCGTTGTCCAGGGCCAGGGCGGCTCGGCGGGACAGGTCCTCGGCGAGTTCCAGGATCTCCTGGCGGAAGTGTTCGTCGGTCGGCTTGCCGAGGGTCAGCATGCCGATGACGCGGTTGCGGGCGACCAGGGGGAGGACGACCGTCTCGCCGCCCACCGCGGATGCCGTGGCGAGGCTCGGGCCGATGCCGGGGGTGACCTGGCGGGTCGGGCCGCCGCTGAGGCCGAGGCTGCGCATGGAGCTGCGCAGGGCCGCCTGGTGGGCCACCTCGGCGGGGGCCGTCCAGACGCGGGCGCCGGGGGTGGGGACCGGGTCGGGCGGGGGGACCTTCGACAGCAGGGACTTGATGCCGTCGATGAGTTCCTCGTCCTCGTGCAGGACGTACGAGAGGTAGGGCTCGGAGGCCTGGTGGGCGATGGTGTAGACGGCGCACCAGGTGGCGAGGGTGGGGACCGTCATCTGGGCCATCAGGGCCAGGGTCTGGTCGCGGTCCAGGGTGCCGGCGAGCAGGTCGGAGGCCTCGACGAGGAAGTTCAGGGAGCCGCGGCGCAGGCGTTCCAGTTCGCCGAGGCGGGCCGATTCGACGGCGAGTGCGATGCGGTCGGCGGCGAACTGGAGGCGCAGGGCTTCCTCGTTGGAGTATCTGCCGGGGGCCTCGGCGGCGACGCCGAGGGAGCCGGTGAGGCGGCCCTCGACCTTCAGCGGGACCGTGACGACCGAGCGCATGCCCGTGCCGTTCAGCAGCGGCACGGCGCCGGGTACCGCCGTCAGGTCGTCGTGGACGGCCGGCATGCGGGCGGAGCCGTAGCGGCCGGAGCCTGCCTCGACGGGGACGCGGGCGAAGCGCTGGCGGGCGGAGGGCAGGCCTGTGGAAGCGCGGACCTCCAGTTCCGTCTCGTCGTCGGTGGCCAGCAGGAGGAACGCGGAGTCGCCGTCGAGCATGTCGCGGGCGCGCTCGACCGTGCGCTGGAGGAGGCCGTCGAGGTCGTCCGGGGCGGGGTAGCCGATGAACACCTCGAAGGGGTCGGTGCTCTGGCCCTCGGAGGTGGTGGAGGTGTCGGAAGCGGGGACGCGCAGGGGCGTCTGGAGAACGGCCCGTTCGTGGTCGCGTACCAGGAGGCACACGGTTGACGGTTCGCCGCCGGTGTCGCGGACGCGCAGGTGGGAGGCGTAGACGGGGGTCACGCGGCCGTCGGCGGCGCGGATGCCGTAACTGCCTTCCCAGCGGGAGAGCTGGAGTGCCTCCGCGATGCCGGTGCTGGTGCCCGGGGTGTGCGGCCAGGCCGCGAGGTCGGTCAGGGGCTTGCCGGTGACCTGCTCGGCCGGGTAGCCGAAGAGGTCCTCGGCGTCCTCGTTCCAGGCGGTGATGTGGCCGGTGCGGTCGATCTGGACGACGGCCACGCGGACCCGGCCGTCGGCGAGCGGGAGGAGGTCGGCGGGGAGGGCCGGGCCGGCCGCGCGGGTACCCACCGCCCGGGCCGGGAGGTCGAGTTGGAACCAGACGGTCTTGTGGGTGGGGGTGTACTCGACACCCCAGCGGCCGGCGAGGGCCGCGCACAGTTGGAGGCCGCGTCCGCCCTCGCGGTCGGGGCTGCCCATGTTGACGGCCGAGGCCTGGAGCGGGATCTCGCGCTCGGGGTAGCGGTCGGCCACCTCGATGCGCACGCCGTCGTCGCTGCGCAGGCAGAGCAGGTCGGCGGAGGTGCCGGCGTGGACCACGGCGTTGGTCACCAGTTCGCTGGTGAGAACGACGGCGTCGTCGACGATGTCGGCGAAGCCCCAGCCCTGGAGGGTGTCGCGGACGAAGGAGCGGGCGCTCGCGACAGATCGCCCGACGGGCTCGAAACTGGCGGCCGCTCGCGCGGTGATCACAGAACTCCTCGACCGGTTCTCGACGTGCTGGGCTGCGTGGCCGACCGGCTCGCGCCGCTGTTGCGGCAGGCCGCCCGTCGGCCGGGGGTCCGGGGGCTGTCCCCCCGGGATCAGTCCGGTGGTCATGTGTGCGGCCGCCCCTCCGATGCCCGCTCGTCTTCGTGCCACCGCCCAGGCCGGACGGACCGGCGCGGCTGGACAGCCGGATGCAAGGTTACTTACCTTCGCGGTCCATGCGGATGCCGGTCTGCAGTGTTTCCGTCCGGAGGGTGTGCGGACGATGTGCGAAGCTGCCGAACTGTTATGGCCTGGTTCGGTCGGGGTGAAACACTGGGCAAGCTTCTTGTGAATGTCCGGGCAGGCTGAGTGTCTTCTGCGTACGGGGGGCAGCAGCCCCCTGGGAACGGCCTGGTATGCAGGGCGGAGAATACGCAGTAGTAACCGGTACGCCAAGCGTGGTACCTCAGCACAGCAGTGACGGTCGACCCCTGCGGGAGGGACACAGTGGAGTCTGGCGCAGCGACGCGTGGCAAGAAGACGCGCGCGAAAGGCGGACAGTCCCCAAGTAGTCAGGGCAGAGTGCGCAGCGGCACGACTGAAGTGGACACGGCAGCCCTGAACCGGCTGATGGTTGCCCTGGTGGCGATGCGGGACGGCAACTTCCGCAAGCGGCTCACGGTGTCCGGGGACGGCGTGATGGCCGAGATCGCGGCGGTTTTCAACGAGGTGGCCGACCGCAATCTGCATCTGACGGGTGAGCTCTCGCGCGTGCGGCGGATGGTGGGCCGGGAGGGCAAGCTCACCGAGCGGTTGGAGACCGGGGCCTGCGAGGGCTCCTGGGCGACCGCGATCGACAACTCGAATGCCCTGGTGGACGACCTGGTGCGGCCGGTTTCCGAGGTCAGCCGGGTGCTGTCCGCGGTGGCCGAGGGTGATCTGTCGCCGCGTATGGAGTTGCGGACGCAGGTGCCGGACGGGAACGGGCAGCCGCTGCGCGGTGAGTTCCTGAAGGTCGGGCGGACCGTCAACAATCTGGTCGACCAGCTGTCGACGTTCACCGACGAGGTCACGCGTGTGGCCAGTGAGGTGGGCACCGAGGGCAAGCTGGGCGGGCAGGCCCGTGTGCGCGGTATGTCGGGTTCGTGGCGGGATCTCACGGACTCCGTCAACACGATGGCGTACCGGCTCACCGCTCAGGTGCGGGATATCGCGCTGGTGACGACGGCGGTCGCCAAGGGTGATCTGTCCCGGAAGGTTACGGTTCAGGTGGCCGGCGAGATGCTGGAGCTGAAGAACACCGTCAACACGATGGTGGACCAGCTCTCGGCGTTCTCCTCCGAGGTGACCCGGGTGGCCCGTGAGGTGGGCACCGAGGGTGCGCTGGGCGGGCAGGCGCAGGTGCCCGGCGTCGACGGTGTGTGGAAGGAGCTCACCGACTCCGTCAACACCATGGCCGGGAACCTCACGGCCCAGGTGCGCGGGATCGCGGAGGTGACGACGGCGGTCGCCAACGGTGACCTGTCGCGGAAGGTGACCGTGCCGGCGCGGGGCGAGGTCGCTCAGCTCGCCGAGACGATCAACCAGATGACCGAGACGCTGCGGATCTTCGCGGACGAGGTCACGCGTGTGGCCAACGAGGTCGGGGCCGAGGGACGCCTCGGTGGCCAGGCGAACGTGCCGGGTGCGGCGGGGACGTGGAAGGACCTCACCGATTCGGTGAACACGGTCTTCCGGAATCTGACCACTCAGGTGAGGGACATCGCCGCCGTGACGACGGCGGTGGCCAATGGTGACCTCTCGCAGAAGGTCACGGTCGACGTGGCCGGCGAGATGCTGGAGCTGAAGAACACCGTCAACACGATGGTGGACCAGCTGTCCGCTTTCGGTGCCGAAGTGACCCGTGTGGCCCGTGAGATCGGCGTCGAGGGTGAGCTGGGCGGCCAGGCGCAGGTGCCGGGTGTGGCCGGGACATGGAAGGACCTGACGGACTCCGTCAACACGGCGTTCCGGAACCTCACCGGACAGGTGCGGAACATCGCCCAGGTGACGACGGCGGTGGCCAACGGTGACCTCTCGCAGAAGGTGACGGTCGACGTCTCCGGCGAGATGCTCAAGATGAAGAACACCGTGAACACGATGGTCGACCAGCTGTCGTCCTTCGCCGACCAGGTGACCCGGATGGCCCGGGACGTGGGCACGGAGGGCCGCCTCGGCGGCCAGGCCCGGGTGGACGGCGTGTCCGGCACGTGGAAGGAGCTCACCGACTCCGTCAACTCCATGGCCGGCAACCTCACCTCCCAGGTGCGCAACATCGCGCAGGTGACGACGGCCGTGGCCCGGGGCGACCTGTCCCAGAAGATCGACGTCGACGCGCGCGGGGAGATCCTCGAGCTGAAGAACACCATCAACACGATGGTCGACCAGCTCTCGGCCTTCGCCGACCAGGTGACCCGGGTCGCCCGTGAGGTGGGTACGGACGGCCGGCTGGGCGGTCAGGCGCAGGTGCCCGGGGTCGCCGGTGTGTGGCGTGACCTGACGGACTCCGTGAACGGCATGGCCGGCAACCTCACCGCGCAGGTGCGCAACATCGCCCAGGTGGCGACCGCCGTGGCCCGGGGTGACCTGTCCCAGAAGATCACCGTGGACGCGCGCGGGGAGATCCTGGAGCTGAAGAACACCCTGAACACGATGGTGGACCAGCTGTCGTCGTTCGCCCAGGAGGTCACGCGTGTGGCCCGTGAGGTGGGTACGGAGGGCATCCTGGGCGGCCAGGCCGAGGTGCAGGGCGTTTCCGGCACCTGGAAGGACCTCACCCAGTCCGTGAACGGCATGGCGAACAACCTGACCATTCAGGTCCGCAACATCGCCGAGGTCACGACGGCGGTCGCCCGGGGCGATCTGTCGAAGAAGATCACCGTCGACGCCAAGGGCGAGATCCTCGAGCTCGTCACGACCGTCAACACGATGGTCGACCAGCTGTCCTCCTTCGCCGAGCAGGTGACCCGGGTGGCCCGTGAGGTGGGCACCGAGGGCATCTTGGGCGGGCAGGCGCACGTGCCGGGTGTCACGGGCATCTGGAAGGACCTGAGCGACAACGTCAACCTGATGGCCAAGAACCTGACCACTCAGGTGCGGAACATCTCCCAGGTCTCCGCGGCGGTCGCCAACGGTGACCTGACGCGGCAGGTCACGATCGAGGCGCGCGGTGAGGTCGCGCAGCTCGCCGACACCATCAACACGATGGTGAAGACGCTGAGCTCCTTCGCCGAGCAGGTCACCAAGGTGGCCCGTGAGGTGGGCACGGACGGCATCCTGGGCGGGCAGGCGCACGTACCGGGGGTGGCCGGTACGTGGAAGGACCTCACCGAGTCCGTGAACCAGATGGCGTCCAACCTGACCGGTCAGGTGCGCAACATCGCCATGGTGACGACGGCCATCGCCAAGGGTGACCTGACGAAGAAGATCGACATCGACGCGCGCGGGGAGATCCTGGAGCTGAAGACGACCATCAACACGATGGTCGACCAGCTGTCGTCCTTCGCTGAGGAGGTCACCCGAGTCGCCCGCGAGGTGGGCACGGAAGGACAGCTCGGCGGGCAGGCACGCGTGCGTGACGTCGACGGCACCTGGCGGGACCTGACCGAGTCCGTGAACGAGATGGCCGGGAACCTGACCCGTCAGGTGCGTGCCATCGCGCGCGTGGCGACCGCCGTGACCCGCGGCGATCTGAACCTGAAGATCGACGTGGACGCGTCCGGCGAGATCCAGGAGCTCCAGGACTACATCAACAAGATGATCGCCAACCTGCGCGACACCACGATCGCCAACAAGGAGCAGGACTGGCTCAAGGGCAACCTGGCCCGGATCTCCGCGCTGATGCAGGGCCGCCGCGACCTGGAGGATGTGGCCTCGCTGATCATGAGCGAGCTGACCCCGGTGGTCTCCGCGCAGCACGGCGCCTTCTTCCTCACGATGCCGCTCGTCGACGGCGAGGACATGAACGCCGCGGACGACGACCACTACGAGCTGCGCATGCTGGGCTCGTACGGCTACTCGATGGGTTCCATGCCGACGTCGTTCCGGCCGGGTGAGGGTCTGATCGGGACGGCTGCCATGGAGAAGCGCACGATCCTCGTGGAGAACGCGCCCAGCGGTTACCTGAAGATCTCCTCCGGGCTCGGCGAGGCACCGCCCGCGCAGGTGATCGTGCTGCCGGTGCTGTTCGAGGGGAAGGTGCTCGGCGTCATCGAGCTGGCGTCGTTCACGCCGTTCACGCAGATCCAGAAGGACTTCCTCAACCAGATCGCGGAGATGATCGCGACGAGCGTCAACACCATCTCCGTCAACACCAAGACCGAGCTGCTGCTGGCGCAGTCGCAGAAGCTGACCGAGCAACTGCGTGAGCGTTCCGCGGAGTTGGAACAGCGGCAGAAGGCCCTCCAGGCGTCCAACGCCGAACTGGAGGAGAAGGCCGAGCTGCTGGCCCAGCAGAACCGCGACATCGAGGTGAAGAACACCGAGATCGAGGAGGCGCGGCAGGTCCTGGAAGAGCGCGCCGAGCAGCTCGCCGTGTCGATGCGCTACAAGAGTGAGTTCCTGGCGAACATGTCGCACGAGCTGCGTACGCCGCTCAACTCGCTGCTGATCCTGGCCAAGCTGCTCGCCGACAACGCCGAGGGGAACCTCTCCCCGAAGCAGGTCGAGTTCGCCGAGACGATCCACGGGGCCGGTTCCGACCTGCTCCAGCTCATCAACGACATCCTCGACCTGTCGAAGGTCGAGGCGGGCAAGATGGACGTCTCCCCGACGCGGATCGCGCTCGTCCAGCTCGTGGACTACGTGGAGGCCACCTTCCGCCCGCTGACCGCGGAGAAGGGCCTGGACCTGTCCGTACGGGTGTCGCCGGAGCTGCCCGCGACGCTGCACACCGACGAGCAGCGGCTGCTCCAGGTGCTGCGCAACCTGCTGTCCAACGCGGTCAAGTTCACCGACTCCGGGTCGGTGGAGCTGGTCATCAGGCCGGCGCGGGACGACGTGCCGCAGAGGATCCGGGAGCAGTTGCTGGAGGCCGGGTCGCTGACCGACCCGGACGCCGAGCTGATCGCGTTCTCCGTGACCGACACCGGGATCGGCATCGCGTCCAGCAAGATGCGGGTGATCTTCGAGGCGTTCAAGCAGGCCGACGGCACGACCAGCCGCAAGTACGGCGGTACGGGTCTCGGGCTGTCCATCTCGCGGGAGATCGCCCAGCTGCTCGGCGGTGAGATCCACGCGCAGAGCGAGCCGGGCCGGGGCTCGACGTTCACGCTGTACCTGCCGCTGCACCCCAGCGAACTGCCGCCGCAGGGCTATCAGCAGCAGCTGCCGGCCCTGGAGCCCGGTGACCTGATGGCGTCGACGTCGGACCTGTCCGAGCTGTCCGAGGTCGAGGTCGAGACGCCGGCCGAGGTGAAGTCGTACAACGAGACGCAGAACGGGCCGGCCGCCCTGTTCCGGCGGCGCCGCAGGATGCCGGAGCTGGCGCCGCGCCCGGCGCAGCCGGAGCAGTGGACGCCCGCGGAGCGGGAGGCGGCGCCGAAGCCGCGGCGGGGCATCCGCTTCGGCGGCCAGAAGGTCCTGATCGTCGACGACGACATCCGCAACGTCTTCGCACTGACCAGCGTCCTGGAGCAGCACGGCCTGTCCGTGCTGTACGCGGAGAACGGCCGTGAGGGCATCGAGGTCCTGGAGCAGCACGACGACGTGGCGGTCGTTCTGATGGACATCATGATGCCCGAGATGGACGGGTACGCGACGACCACGGCGATCCGCAGGATGCCGCAGTTCGCCGGGCTGCCGATCATCGCGCTGACCGCGAAGGCGATGAAGGGCGACCGGGAGAAGGCGATCGAGTCGGGCGCCTCCGACTACGTCACGAAGCCGGTCGATCCCGATCACCTGCTGACGGTGATGGATCAGTGGATGCGAGGGGAGTGAGGGGATCGTTGGACCGTTACGCAACGTTGGCGGGAAGGTTCGGTGTTCACGCGGAGTTGCGGACTCGGTGTGTGCATAGTCGTGTAGAAGTGCGAGATCTGGGGAACCTTCTGGTCTCCTGCTGCGTTTCTGCTACGTGCACAGTGACATCGCGGTGACAGGGTGTGGCGACAGGCGGGGTGCGGCTACGATGACCGGCACAAGGACGGGCGGCGCAAGGGAGTCGTCCCCTGGGGCGGCACCCACCGGTGCATCCCCAGGTCCTGCGGACAGGGGAGGCCCCACGCCGGGGCGAGGAGGGCGGGCCATGGTGCAGAAGGCCAAGATCCTCCTGGTCGATGACCGGCCGGAGAATCTGCTTGCGCTGGAGGCGATCCTCTCTGCGCTCGATCAGACGCTGGTGCGGGCATCGTCCGGGGAGGAAGCGCTCAAAGCGCTGCTCACGGACGACTTCGCGGTCATTCTGCTGGATGTCCAGATGCCGGGCATGGACGGCTTCGAAACAGCCGCGCACATCAAGCGGCGGGAGCGGACCCGGGACATCCCGATCATCTTCCTCACCGCGATCAACCACGGGCCGCACCACACCTTCCGGGGTTATGCGGCGGGCGCGGTCGACTACATCTCCAAGCCGTTCGACCCGTGGGTGCTGCGCGCGAAGGTCTCCGTCTTCGTCGAGCTGTACATGAAGAACTGCCAGCTGCGTGAGCAGGCCTCGCTGCTGCGGCTCCAGTTGGAGGGCAACGGCAAGGACGCGGACGGTGAGGCCAAGGAGTCGGCGGGGCTGCTCGCCGAGCTCTCGGCGCGGCTCGCGGCCGTCGAGGAGCAGGCCGAGGCGCTGACCAAGCAGCTCAACGACGACTCGACGGACGCGGCCGCGGTGGCCACGGCGGCTCATCTGGAGCGCAAGCTCACGGGTTTGCGGCGGGCGCTGGACGCGCTGGAGCCGGGAACCGGGAGTACGTCGTCGGTGTCCTCGCAGAACTGACCCCCGGGCAGGCGTCGTTGCCCGACCATGAGCGCGCGTCAGTTCTGTGCCTCTCCCGGAGCGACACGAACGGGTGAAGCCGTAGGCGCACGTGTCCCTTGTCGTCTCCACCGGTAACCTCACACCCATGGCCTCACGTCCCTCCGCAGCCAAGAAGACGCCCGCGAAGAAGGCGGCCGCTTCGGCGAAGGCTCCGGCGAAGAAGGCCGCTGCCAAAAAGGCTCCAGCGAAAAGGGTGCCCGCCAAGAAGGCCGCGGCCAAGAAGGCCGCGCCCAAACCGGCTCCGAGCCCGACCGGGGGCATCTACCGGCTCGTGCGCGCCCTGTGGCTCGGGGTCGCACATGCCGTCGGCGCCGTCTTCCGCGGCATAGGGCAGGGCGCCAAGAACCTCGACCCGGCTCACCGCAAGGACGGCGTCGCCCTGCTGCTGCTCGGTATCGCGCTGATCGTCGCCGCGGGCACCTGGGCCGACCTGAAGGGCCCCGTGGGCGACCTGGTCGAGATCCTGGTGACCGGCGCCTTCGGCCGGCTCGACCTGCTCGTGCCGATCCTGCTCGCCGTCATCGCCGTGCGGTTCATCCGCCACCCGGAGAAGCCCGAGGCCAACGGACGCATCGTCATCGGCCTGTCCGCGCTCGTCATCGGGGTGCTCGGCCAGGTCCACATCGCCTGCGGCTCACCAGCGCGCGCCGAGGGCATGCAGGCCATAAGGGACGCCGGCGGCCTCATCGGCTGGGCCATGGCGACCCCGCTGTCGTACGCCATGGGCGACATGCTCGCCGTGCCGCTGCTCGTGCTGCTGACGATCTTCGGGCTGCTGGTCGTCACGGCCACCCCGGTCAACGCCATCCCGCAGCGGCTGCGGCTGCTCGGGGTGCGGCTGGGGATCGTCCGCGACCCGGCCGACGAGTTCGGGGAGGACGACGAGCGCTACGACGAGCAGTGGCGTGAGGCGCTGCCCGCCCGGCCGCGCGGCAGGCGCACGCCGGCGCCCACGGCGTACGACCCCGACAGCGCCGAGCAGGAGGCGCTCTCACGGCGCCGCGGCCGTCCCCGGCGGTCGGCCGTGCCGCAGCCCGACATGGACCGGTCCAGGGACGCCGTGGACGTCGCCGCGGCGGCCGCCGCCGCGCTCGACGGCGCCGTGCTGCACGGGATGCCACCCTCGCCGATCGTCGCCGACCTCACCCAGGGCGTGACCGTCGGGGACCGCGAGGCGACCACACCGACGCCCGTCCCGGCCGCCCGGCCGCAGCAGGAGAAGCTCAAGCAGGACGAGCCCGAGCAGGAGAAGCCGAAGGCGGGCGTCCGCGACCTCACCAAGTCCCCGCCCGCCAAGCCCCGCGACCTGCCCCCGCGCGCGGAACAGCTCCAGCTGTCCGGCGACATCACGTACGCGCTGCCGTCCCTCGACCTCCTCACGCGCGGGGGCCCCGGCAAGGCCCGCAGCGCCGCCAACGACGCCATAGTCGCCGCGCTGACCAACGTCTTCACCGAGTTCAAGGTGGACGCCAGCGTCACCGGCTTCACGCGCGGGCCGACGGTCACGCGCTACGAGATCGAACTCGGCCCCGCCGTGAAGGTCGAGCGGATCACCGCGCTGGCCAAGAACATCGCCTACGCCGTCGCCAGCCCGGACGTGCGGATCATCAGCCCGATCCCCGGCAAGTCCGCGGTCGGCATCGAGATCCCGAACACCGACCGGGAGATGGTCAACCTCGGGGACGTACTGCGGCTCGCGGAGTCCGCGGAGGACGACGACCCGATGCTGGTCGCCTTCGGCAAGGACGTCGAGGGCGGCTACGTCATGCACTCGCTGGCGAAGATGCCGCACATGCTGGTCGCCGGCGCCACCGGCTCCGGAAAGTCGTCCTGCATCAACTGCCTGATCACCTCGATCATGATGCGGGCGACCCCCGAGGACGTCCGGATGATCCTCGTCGACCCCAAGCGGGTCGAGCTGACCGCCTACGAGGGCATCCCGCACCTGATCACCCCGATCATCACCAACCCCAAGCGGGCCGCCGAGGCGCTCCAGTGGGTCGTCCGCGAGATGGACCTGCGCTACGACGACCTGGCCGCCTACGGCTACCGGCACATCGACGACTTCAACCGGGCCGTGCGCGAGGGCAAGGTCAAGCCGCCCGAGGGCAGCGAGCGGGAGCTCCAGCCGTATCCGTACCTGCTGGTCATCGTCGACGAGCTCGCCGACCTGATGATGGTCGCGCCGCGGGACGTCGAGGACGCGATCGTGCGCATCACGCAGCTCGCGCGCGCGGCCGGCATCCACCTCGTGCTCGCCACACAGCGGCCGTCGGTCGACGTGGTCACCGGTCTGATCAAGGCGAACGTGCCGTCGCGGCTGGCCTTCGCCACGTCGTCGCTGGCCGACTCGCGGGTCATCCTCGACCAGCCCGGCGCCGAGAAGCTCATCGGCAAGGGCGACGGGCTGTTCCTGCCGATGGGTGCCAACAAGCCGACCCGTATGCAGGGCGCCTTCGTGACGGAGGAGGAGGTCGCGGTCGTCGTCCAGCACTGCAAGGACCAGATGGCGCCCGTCTTCCGGGACGACGTCACCGTCGGGACCAAGCAGAAGAAGGAGATCGACGAGGACATCGGCGACGACCTCGACCTGCTGTGCCAGGCGGCCGAACTGGTCGTCTCCACGCAGTTCGGGTCGACGTCCATGCTCCAGCGCAAGCTGCGCGTCGGCTTCGCCAAGGCCGGGCGGCTGATGGACCTGATGGAGTCCCGCAACATCGTCGGACCGAGCGAGGGTTCGAAGGCTCGTGACGTTCTTGTGAAGCCTGACGAGCTGGATGGCGTGATCGCGCTGATCCGGGGGGAGTCTGAAGGGTAGGGAAGCGGGACCCGCCGGTCGCCTCGCCGAGTCGTACTGCAATCGGGTGTCCGGATCGTGACTCACCCGTAAGGGATCATCGAGCAACCGTTTCCCGTCGGCGTACGTCAAGTTGAGGGAAGCGATGAACAGCCTTCCCGCCATCGGAATGTCGGGCCATTCCGATGGCGTACAAAGTGCCACCGCCCGGTTGCCCCACCCTTTTGTACCCCCCCTAGACTGAATCTCCAGCACAGGCGGCCACACGCTCGAAAGGCGCCCCCGTGTCCATCGGCAACTCCCCTGAAGACGAGCGTCCGTTCGAAGACGAGCGCGTCGAAGAAGACCGCGAGGAAGCCCGCCCCTCCATCGGCCGTGCCCTTCAGCAGGCGCGTATCGCCGCTGGGCTGACCGTCGACGACATCAGCAGCGCCACCCGGGTCCGCATGAACATCGTGCACGCCATCGAGGCGGACGACTTCACCGCCTGTGGTGGGGACGTCTACGCCCGAGGGCACATCAGGACCCTGGCCAAGGCTGTCCACCTCGATCCCGCCCCGCTGCTCGCCCAGTACGGCGACGAGCACGGCGGGCGCCCGGCGCCGACCCCGGCAGCTCCCCTGTTCGAGGCGGAACGTATCCGTCCGGAGCGGCGGGGGCCCAACTGGACCGCCGCCATGGTCGCCGCGATCGTCGCCGTGATCGGTTTCGTCGGGTTCACCATGTTCCAGGGCGGCGACGACAGCGCCAACGAGACGAACGTCGCCGAGGGCTCCACGCCCGGCGGCTCCGCCTCCCCGAGCACCAAGACCAAGAAGCCCACCGACCCCGAGCCCGAGCCGTCCGACAGTGCCATCGCGGCCGCGCCCCAGGACAAGGTGACGGTCCAGGTGGCCGCCGTCGACGGCCGCAGTTGGATCGCCGTCAAGGACCACAACGGCCGGATGGTCTTCGACGGCGTCCTCAAGCAGGGCGACACCAAGACCTTCCAGGACAGCTCGAAAGTCCACCTCGTGCTCGGGGACGCCGGCGCGATCGACCTCTTCGTCAACGGCAAGAAGATCAAGGACGACTTCCAGCCTGGTGCCGTGGAGCGGCTGACGTACACGAAGGGCGACCCCGAAGCCGGATAACCGGTCCGAGGGACGCAGCCATCACGGGGTTGGCCGGGAAACGGCCAACCCCGTCGACGTGGGGTGTCAGCGGGACGAAGTACTCTTGAGCCCATGCCTGAACGCCGTACCGTCGCACTCGTCACCCTTGGCTGCGCCCGTAACGAGGTGGACTCGGAGGAGCTCGCAGGCCGTTTGGAGGCGGACGGCTGGCAGCTCGTGGAGGACGCCGAGGACGCGGACGTCGCTGTCGTGAACACCTGTGGCTTCGTCGAGGCCGCCAAGAAGGACTCCGTCGACGCCCTCCTGGAGGCCAACGACCTCAAGGGACACGGCAGAACCCAGGCCGTCGTGGCGGTGGGCTGCATGGCCGAGCGGTACGGCAAGGAACTCGCCGAGGCCCTCCCCGAGGCCGACGGCGTGCTCGGGTTCGACGACTACACGGACATCTCGGACCGGCTCCAGACCATCCTCAACGGCGGCATCCACGCCTCGCACACCCCGCGCGACCGGCGCAGGCTGCTGCCGATCAGCCCGGCCGAGCGCCAGGAGTCGGCCACCGCGGTCGCCCTGCCCGGGCACGCCCCGGCGGACCTTCCGGAGGGCCTCGCTCCGGCCTCCGGCCCGCGTGCGCCCCTGCGCCGCCGTCTGGACGGCTCCCCGGTCGCCTCCGTGAAGCTCGCCTCCGGCTGCGACCGGCGCTGCTCCTTCTGCGCCATCCCGTCCTTCCGCGGCTCCTTCATCTCCCGCCGCCCGAGCGACGTGCTGAACGAGACGCGGTGGCTGGCCGAGCAGGGCGTGAAGGAGATCATGCTGGTCTCCGAGAACAACACCTCCTACGGCAAGGACCTCGGCGACATCCGCCTGCTGGAGTCGCTGCTGCCCGAGCTCGCCGGGGTGGACGGCATCGAGCGGGTCCGGGTGAGCTACCTCCAGCCCGCGGAGATGCGGCCGGGCCTGATCGACGTGCTGGCGTCGACCCCGAAGGTCGCGCCCTACTTCGACCTCTCCTTCCAGCACTCCGCGCCCGGCGTGCTGCGCGCGATGCGCCGCTTCGGCGACACCGACCGGTTCCTGGAGCTGCTCGACACGATCCGCAGCAAGGCACCCGAGGCCGGCGTGCGCTCCAACTTCATCGTCGGCTTCCCCGGCGAGAGCGAGGCCGACCTCGCCGAGCTGGAGCGGTTCCTGAACGGCGCGCGGCTGGACGCCATCGGCGTCTTCGGCTACTCCGACGAGGAGGGCACCGAGGCGGCGAACTACGAGAACAAGCTCGACGAGGACGTCGTCGCCGAGCGGCTGGCCCGTGTCTCGCGGCTGGCCGAGGAACTCGTCTCGCAGCGCGCCGAGGAGCGCGTCGGCCAGACGGTGCACGTGCTCGTCGAGTCCGTCGACGACGAGGAGGGCGTGTACGGCCGCGCGGCGCACCAGGCGCCCGAGACGGACGGCCAGGTGCTGCTCACGAGCGGCGCGGGTCTGAGCAGCGGCCGTATGGTCGAGGCGAAGGTGGTCGGTACGGAGGGCGTCGACCTGGTGGCCGAGCCGCTTCAGGGCTCGTTCGCGTCGCCGGCGTGTAGTGAGGAGGCGGGCAGATGACCGGTGCTCCGGCATCCGCGGCGGGAGGCCCCTCCGGCGCGAGGAGGGCTGCGGCGGGTCCGGCCTCGGGGACGGTTCCCGGGGCCGCGATGGACCGTGGGGCCGCGCGGTCGGCCGAGGGCGGAGCTCCCGGTGCGTCGCCCGGTGCGCGGCATGGTGCGGCGTCCGGTGCGGATGACAGTGGGGCCGCTGTCGGTGACGGCTCGGAGAGCGCCGCCGTCGACGCGCAGGACGACGGGAAGCCCGCGCGGGGCGGGAAGCTGGCGGCCGCGGCCGTCAACCAGGCCAGCGTCTGGAACGTGGCCAACCTCCTGACCATGCTCCGGCTGATCCTCGTACCGGCCTTCGTCGCGCTGATGCTCGCGGACGGCGGATACGACCCGGTGTGGCGGTCCCTCGCCTGGGCGGCCTTCGCCATCGCCATGATCACCGACCTCTTCGACGGGCATCTGGCGCGCACGTACAACCTGGTCACGGATTTCGGGAAGATCGCCGACCCCATCGCCGACAAGGCGATCATGGGGGCGGCGCTGATCTGTCTGTCCGTGCTCGGCGATCTGCCGTGGTGGGTGACCGGCGTCATCCTCGGCCGGGAACTCGGGATCACCCTGCTGCGTTTTGTGGTCATCCGGTACGGCGTCATCCCCGCCAGCCGCGGAGGGAAGCTCAAGACGCTCACCCAGGGCGTGGCCGTGGGCATGTACGTGCTGGCGCTGACGGGGTGGCTGGCCACCCTGAGGTTCTGGGTGATGGCCGCGGCGGTCGTTCTGACCGTGGTGACAGGACTCGACTATGTGAAACAGGCCATTGTGCTGCGCAGGCGGGGAATCGCCGAGCGCAAGGCCGCGTTGGAGGAGAAGGAAGCGTGAGTTCCACGGCCACCGACGTGGTGCGACTACTCACGGTGAAGGGCAGGACGCTTGCCGTCGCGGAGTCGCTGACCGGTGGCCTCGTTGCGGCGGAGATCACATCCGTCCCCGGGGCGTCCAAGGTCTTCCGGGGCTCGGTAACGGCCTACGCCACCGAACTGAAGCATGAACTGCTGGGTGTCGACGCCACCCTCCTGGCGGCGCGAGGAGCGGTGGATCCGCAGGTCGCGGCCCAGATGGCGGCCGGAGTGCGCAAGGCGCTCGGCACGGACTGGGGCATCGCGACCACCGGTGTCGCGGGTCCCGAGCCGCAGGACGGACAGGCCGTCGGGACGGTCTTCGTCGCCGTGGACGGGCCCCTGAGGGCAGATTCCGGTTCTGCCGGCGGCGGAAAAGTGGAGGCTCTGCGGTTGAACGGCGACCGCGAGGAAATTCGTAGAGAGAGTGTACGGAGCGTACTCGCACTGCTCCTGAAGGAGCTTGCGGGCGAACAGACTGGGAATGAGCGGGCACAGGATACGGAACGGAACGGGGGGTTTTGATGTTTGCAGCCCTGAGTGAACACGACATCGCTCCCCGCACGGCCGCGGCGCAAGGCGGTACGGTGGGGCGTAATGGATGCGGCTACGCGGTCCGAGGAGGGAGCCACCGATGATTCTGCTCCGTCGCCTGCTGGGTGACGTGCTGCGTCGGCAGCGCCAGCGCCAGGGCCGTACTCTGCGCGAAGTCTCCTCGTCCGCCCGAGTCTCACTCGGCTATCTCTCCGAGGTGGAGCGGGGGCAGAAGGAGGCTTCCTCCGAACTGCTCTCCGCCATCTGCGACGCGCTGGACGTACGGATGTCCGAGCTTATGCGGGAAGTGAGCGACGAACTCGCCCTTGCCGAGCTGGCCCAGTCCGCTGCGGCCACCCCCAGCGAACCTGTGCCCACGCCGGTTCGTCCGATGCTGGGCTCTGTTTCGGTGACCGGTGTGCCACCGGAGCGGGTGACCATCAAGGCGCCCGCCGAAGCGGTGGCCGCCACCGCCGCGTGACGCTTCGCGCGTGCGTGGCATGAACGAGCGGCGCTGACGGGCGCCGAGACTGGTGAGGCCCCGGCCGGGGTTCTCCGGGAGATCCGGAGGGGTGTCGGTCGGGGTTTTCGCTTGCCCGCAGACCGTCGGGCAGGGTCATGCCCGATTTGTTTGCGTTTGCCCGTGTGGCGTGTGACGGTCATCGTTGAGGGGATGGCGGGGGGCAGCCAACGGAGGTGCGGATGTACGTCGTGAAGAGCCCGCTGTCCGACGCGAGCCTGAAGACCGTGTCCGAGGCGTTGCAGGGCGCCCTCGTCGACCTGGTGGACCTCGCCCTCGTGGCGAAGCAGATCCACTGGAACGTGGTGGGGCCGCGCTTCCGTTCCGTGCATCTCCAGCTCGACGAGGTCGTCGACATCGCGCGGAAGTACTCCGACACCGTGGCGGAGCGCGCCGCGGCGCTCGGGATCCCGCCCGACGGGCGGGCCGCGACCGTGGCCGTCGGCAGCGGCATCGGCGTGACCCCCGAAGGGTGGGTCGACGACATGACCGCCGTGCGGACGCTCGTCGAGGCACTGGGCGCGGTGATCGCACGGATGCGGGGACGGGTCGAGGCGACCGGTGAGCCGGATCCGGTGAGCCAGGACATCTTCATCGGGATCACGGCGGACCTGGAGAAGCATCACTGGATGTTCCAGGCCGAGAACGGGTGACCGGAGCGGGCGCGGCAGCGGGCGAGGAGCCGACCGGAGGGCTCGCCGCTCTGCGTTTCGCGGCTCGCGGTCTCGCAGTTCGGCGCAGTGAGGTGCGCGGTGCGCCTGTGTGCCGTTGGTGCGCCCTGTCCGCCGGCCCGAGCGGCGAAATAGCGTCGGGCTGGAGGTGGCGGCCGTGGCGGGGATAAGGCGCTGGGGGGCCCGCGGAGCCGTGCTGGGGCTGGGGGTGCTGTGGTGGTGGGCGGTGC
>NZ_DF968282.1:0-34884 GCF_001270025.1 Streptomyces azureus
GGGACGGGTGGGTGGTTCTGCTCGTCGGGGACGGTGGTGCTGGGGGTGTGACGACGGGCCCGCCTTCACCCGTGTGCCCGCGGACGCCCTGCCCGTCGTCACCACGACGTGGGCGCTGTCGCACTTCCCGCTCGAGAACCGACTGCGCTTCCTGCACCGCCTTGACGAAGCGGCGGCCTGCCGGCCCGTGGCGTGGGTGCCGGCGGAGGGAGTCGGAGTCGCGCCGCCGATCCCGGCACTCGGCGATCGCCGTGCCTCCGGCCCACAGAGCAGTCCGATCTCCCCCCATCGGCCGTTCCCAACCGCTCGGAGGGGTGGTTACCGTCCGGCCATGGACGAGCTGACCGAGATCTTCCGTCGCGCCGCCGAGCACGCCGCCGCCTACCGCCGCTCGCTGCCCGAGCGGCCGGTGGCGCGCCCCGTCGACCACGCGGCCCTGCGCGCCGCGTTCTCCCGTCCCCTGAACCGCTCCCCCGCCGACCCGCTCACGGTGGTCGACGAGTTGGCGGCCGCCGCCGAGACGGGACTCGTCGCCACCGCCGGGCCGCGGTTCTTCGGGTTCGTCGTCGGCGGGGCGCTGCCCGCGGCCACCGCCGCGGAGATCCTGGCCGCCGGGTGGGACCAGAACGCCTTCAACGCCGCACTCTCGCCCGCCGCCCTCGCCGCTGAAGAGGCGGCGGGCGGCTGGCTGAAGGACCTGCTCGGCATTCCCGCCACGGCGTCCACCGGGTTCGTCACCGGCGGGCAGGCGGCCAACACCGCAGGACTAGCGGCGGCCCGGCAGCATCTGCTCACCGAGGCCGGATGGGACGTCGGGCACCAGGGGCTGGGCGGCGCCCCGCGCCTGCGGGTGGTCGCGGGCGAGGAGCGCCACGCCACCGTCGACCGCTCGCTGCGGCTGCTCGGCCTGGGCACCGACTGCCTGGAGACGGTCCGCACCGATGGACGCGGCGCCCTCGACACCGACGACCTGCGCCGCGTGCTGGCGTCCGACCCGGACACGCCGGCGATCGTCTGCACCCAGGCGGGCAACGTGAACACCGGCGCCTGCGACGACCTCCGTACCGCCTGCGATCTCACCCACGCCCACGGCGGCTGGGTGCACGTCGACGGCGCCTTCGGCCTGTGGGCGGCCGCGAGCCCGGCGACCCGCCGCCTCGTCGACGGCGTCGAGCTGGCCGACTCCTGGGCCTGTGACGGCCACAAGTGGCTGAACGTGCCCTATGACTGCGGCTACGCCTTCTGCTCCCGCCCCGCCGTCCACGCCGACGCTCTGTCGTACACCGCCTCCTACCTCACCCGCGCCGACGGCACGCCGGCCGGCGGCGCCGACTTCACCGCCGAGTCCTCCCGCCACGCCCGCGGCTTCGCCACCTGGGCGGCGCTGCGCGAACTCGGCCGTGACGGCGTCGCCGCGCTCGTGAACCGCTGCTGCCTGCTCGCCCGCCGCTTCGCCGACGGCCTGTCCGCGGCGGGCTTCGAGGTGGTCAACGACGTGGTACTCAACCAAGTCCTCGTCAGCTTCGGCGACGACGCCCGCACCGACCACGTCGTGCAGGCGGTCCAGAATGACGGCACCTGCTGGATGGGCGCCACCACCTGGCGCGGCCGACGGCTGATGCGCATCTCGGTGTCCGGCCACAACACGACGGAGGCCGACGTCGACCGGTCGATCGCGGCGATCGTGCGGCTGGCGCGGGCGTCTTGATCCTGACGGCACTCACCGGGCCACGTCACGCGCCACGCCCGCATGCCTTCGACGGCACCACTCCTCCCGTTCGGCGCCCGCGCCGAACGCACCCCGTACGCCGTGACCTTGGAGGCGAGCCCGCGCACCATATGGAACTGACTCATGACGAGTAAAAAATATTGCGGTACTATTTTTCTATGACGCAACACGCCGACGCTGACACAAGACGCGGTCAGGTCGCCTCCGCGCTGAT
Organism: Streptomyces azureus; assembly: GCF_001270025.1. Classification (NCBI taxonomy): domain Bacteria; kingdom Bacillati; phylum Actinomycetota; class Actinomycetes; order Kitasatosporales; family Streptomycetaceae; genus Streptomyces; species Streptomyces azureus. Next base: position 1,944 of record NZ_DF968282.1, read on the forward strand.
GAGCGTGGTCGCCGACCGGGGACTGGCGCGGACCACCCTGGCCGACGTGGCGCGGACGGCCGGAGTGTCCGTGGGGCTCGTCCAGCGCTACTTCCGCTCGAAGGACGAGCTGCTCAGGTTCGGGATCGAGTATGTCTACCGACGAGCCGAGGAGCGCATCGACGCCATCCCGGTCGAGCCGCCGATCCGGGAGTTCGTCCTGCGGTTGATGGAGACGTTCCTGCCGCTGACGGACGAGCGGGGCGCCGAGCTGCGGGTCTGGATGAGCTTCGTGCAGGCGTCGCTTACCGACCCCGACATGGCTGCGATTCACCGGGACGCCACCGCGCGGCTCCTGCGGGGCGTCGATGAGGCATTGCGGGGCGCGCAGCGGGCCGGCGAGCTCGCCGCGGGCGTCGACACCGAGGCGGAGGCGGCGGCACTGGTCGCGTTCGTGGACGGGCTGTGCCTGCACCACGCGGCGACCGGGAACGGTTTCGACGCGTCCCGCATCGGCACTCTGCTGGGCGCCTACGTCGACCGGCTGTTCAACCGATGAGCGCGACGCTGGCGCTGGCGCTGACCGGGCTGGGGCTGCTGGACAGCACAAGCTTCGGCACCCTGGTCATTCCTATCTGGCTGTTGCTCACCCCGGGCCGGGTGCGCGCCGGCCGGATCGCCGTCTACCTGGCCACGGTTGCCACGTTCTACTTCTGCGTTGGCGTCCTTCTGGTGCTGGGGGCCGACGCCGCGCTGGAGGCCGTGCGGGCGGCCTTCGCCGACGTTGCCCCGACGCACCTGCGGATCGGGCAGCTCGTCCTCGGCTTGATCATCATCACCTGGAGCTACCGGCTGGAGACCCGCGCCCGCAGCCGGGCAGGCAGGCCGAGCCGGATCCAGCGCTGGCGGGCGGCGGCGATGTCGGGTGCCGTGCCGAACGGCGAGGGTGTGGCCGGCCGGGACGTGCGGGGCGGGGGCGTGCGTGGCCTGATGAGCCTCGCGTTGGTGGCCACGGCGCTGGAGGTCGTCACGATGGTGCCCTATCTGGCCGCCGTCGCCTGCATCACGAACGCCGATCTGACCTGGCAGGTCACCGGCGGGGCGCTGGCCGGCTACTGCGTCGTGATGATCCTTCCGGCAGTACTCCTCGGCGCCGTCCGGATCGCCGCGCACGACCGGGCCGAGCCGGTGCTGCAGCGGATCAATGACTGGTTCACCCGCAACAGCGCCAAGGCGCTCGGCTGGACCATTGGAGGGATCGGCATCGGGATGACCCTCAACGCCCTGATCGCCCTTCTCTTCGAACCCGCCTGAACCCGGCGAGCCGGGCCGCGTGCGTCGGCGCGTCCGGCACGTCCGCCGGGCGGCCCACGGCGCGTCGGACTCGACGACCTCAAGCGACTGACTACAGCAAACCTGCCCGGGCTGCGGCACGGTGCGCCTGGTCGTGGCCGAGGGCGGCCGCGCCGAGGATCCTGGCGCCGCGAGGGGGCACCGCTCCAGGGCTTGTTGCCGCCACCTATCTGACGTACCGTCAGATCCCGGTCTCAGGCGGCGGCGACGCGGGAGCATGGGCATGGACACGATCTGGCTCACCGGAGCGGAATGGCTGGCCGTGCTGCGGATCGGGCTCGGGCTGTGGTGGCTGGAGAGCTGGCGGCACAAGGACCGCAAGGCCTGGTTCGAGAGGGGCACCGGCATCGCGTGGGCGGCCGGGGTAGCTGCCAAACACCGTTCGAGCGCCGTGCGTTCGGGCTTCGACAGGGTCGTCGCGCCCCACCCGCGCGCGATGGCGTACGTCGTCGTCTACGCGGAACTCGCGCTCGGACTGGGCCTGATCACCGGCTTCCTCACCCCGATCGCCCTGGCCGGCGCTTCTCTCCTCAACGCCCTCTACTTCACCCTCATGATCCACGACGTCGCCGAGCAGGGGCAGAACTCCATGATGGCGCTGATGTCGGTGGTCGGGCTGTTCGGGATGTCCTGGCAGACCTGGTCGCTGGACAGCTCGCTGGGGCTCTTCTGATGGCAGGGCGTTTCGGCCTGCCCGAGCCGGACGCCTTCACCCGGACGTACTGGGAGGCGGCAGCCCAGGGCCGGCTGCTGATCCGCCGCTGCCGGGCCTGCGGCCGGGCCCACCACTACCCGCGCGAGTTCTGCCCCCGCTGCTGGAGCGAGGACGTCGCCTGGGAGCCGGCGAGCGGCCGCGCCACCCTCTACACCTGGTCCGTCGTCCACCGCAACGACCTGCCGCCCTTCGCGGATCGCGCGCCGTACGTCGCTGCCGTGGTCGACCTCGCCGAGGGGCCGCGGATGATGACGGAGGTCGTGGGGGTGGGTGAACCGTCGGCGGGGGAAATGCCGGCTGGGGAGTTGTCCGCCGGGGCGGAACTGGAGGTCGCGTTCCGGGAGGGGATCCCGGTGTTCCGGGTCGTGCCGGGCCCGGTCGGCGGGTGAACGGCACCGCCCCACGCGCTTGAATGGCCCCATGGCCCCCATACGCGACCGGTCCCTGACCGGCCCTCTCCCGGAAATCCACGGCCACGGCCTCCGTCTGCGCCCCTGGGACGCCACGTCCGGCGCCGATGTCGAGACGTGGCTGCGCGGCATGCGGGACCCGGAGTTCCGGCGCTGGAACACCCCGCTGAGGCTGGTCACGGACCGGACGAGCGCCCGGGAGTCGCTGCGCGCGCGGGCACAGAGCGCGGCGGAGGGCACGTCCGTGTCGTTCCGGGTCGCGGACGCCCGCAGCGACACGGCACTGGGCCACATCGGCGTCAACGAGATCAAGTACCACCTGAAGGTCGCCCGCGTCGGCTACTGGGTGCTCCCCGAGGCCCGCGGCCAGGGCGTCGCCACCCGGGCCCTCCTGCTCGCCGCCCACTGGGCCCTCACCGAACTCGGCCTGCACCGGCTGGAACTGGACCACGCCGTCGGCCACGACGCCTCCTGCCGGATCGCCGAGCGGTGCGGATTCGCGTACGAGGGAACCCTGCGCGGGGCGATCTTCGAGGAGGGCCGGCACGACTCGTTCCGGGACGCCCACCTGCACGCCCGGCTGGCGACGGATCCCCCACCGGACGCGGAACCGAAGCCGGATGCGGGCCGAGGGCCCGGGGTGTAATTCGGAGGTGCCGGCCGGGCCCCGGGCGGCACCATGGAGCATGCGCACCGACGACTGGCACTTCACCCGGGACCTCGACACCTTCCTGACCCGAGCCGGCGCCTTCCTCCACTCCCGACCCGGCTTGCACACCCTCCCGTTGACCGTCACGGAGAACCTGCGCAGGCGCGGCCGGCACATCTACGGCGACGGAGCGCCGGAGTTCGGCTTCCTGGAACAGGGCGGCGCGGTCCGGGCGACGTTCTTCCGCACACCACCGCACCGGCTGAACCTCACCGTCCTGACGACCGAGGAGGCCGATGTGCTGGCCGCACGGCTGGCCGCCCTCGGGCAACCCCTGCCCGGCGTGCACGCCGACCGCGACACCGCCACCGCGTTCGCCGAGGCCTGGCAGCGGCACACGGGCGCCACGGCCACCCTCCGAGAGCGCAATCGGCTCTACCGGCTCGGCACCCTGACCGTGCCCCGCCCCCTGCCGCCCGGCGGTCCCCGCGTCGCCGGTGAGGCGGACCGGGAGCAACTCATCGGCTGGCACGACGAGTTCGTCGCAGCCGTCGGCTCGGGCGTGTTCCGGGACGCCGCCGAGTGGGCGGACACCCGCATCGAGCAGGGCGGCATCACGTTCTGGGAGACGCCCGACGGCACTCCCGCCGCCATGGCCGGAGCGACCCCCCAGGTCGCCGGCCAGATCCGCGTCGCCCCGGTCTACACCCCGCCCCACCTCCGCGGCCGCGGCTACGCGGGCGCCGCCACGGCCGAGGTCAGCCGCGCCGCCCTGGCCGCCGGAGCGCGGGAGGTGCTCCTCTTCACGGACCTGTCGAACCCGACCAGCAACGGCCTGTACCAGCGGATCGGGTACCGGCCGGTGGCGGACTTCGCGGTGTACGACTTCACAGGGCGGTCCGCGCCCGCTTGACCTTGACACCGTGACAAGGCCTTCACTGTGCCGAGGAGGTGGTCCCGATGAGCAGGCCGCAACAGGACACGGATACGGTTCGAGGTCTTCAGGGTCTGGAGGACAGCAACTCGTCGGTGCGGCTGCGGGCGGCGCTGGCGGTCGGCACGGCCCCCGACCCGCGGTTCATCGGCAAGCTCATCGAACGCTGCGCGACCGAGCCGGAGTTCTACGTCCGCGAAATGCTCACGTGGGCGCTCACCCGCCACCCGGCATCGATGACGGTCCCCGGGCTTGTCGACGAACTGCGCTCGGAGCGCGCCCAGGCACGGAGCCAGGCCTTGCACACTCTGTCCAAGATCGGGGACCGGCAGGCGTGGCCGGTGATCACGCGGGCGCTGCTGACCGACGCCGACGACGAGGTGGCGAGGAGCGCCTGGCGAGCGGCGGTCGTTCTCGTGCCCGACGGTGAAGAGGCGGGACTGGCAGGAGTGCTGGTGACACAGCTCGGGCGCGGCGAGCGGGAGACGCAGTTGAGTCTCAGCCGGGCGCTGATCGCGCTCGGTGAGGGGAGCATGCCGGCCCTGCGCGCGGCGATGACGGATCCCGGCCCTCGGGTGCGTGCGCACGCGATCGCCACGGAACGGCTGTCGCGCGACCCGGATGCCGGGTTCGAGTTCGCCATCGAGGAGGCGAAGCGCGTCGTGGTCCTCGGCACGACCGGCCAGGAGGAGTGACAGGCAGTGTTGATCGGTGAGGTGGCCCGGCGGTCCGGGGTCAGTGCCCGCATGCTCAGGCACTACGAGTCGCTCGGGCTGGTGCGGCCGACGGGTCGTACCGGCGCCGGCTATCGCGAGTACTCCAGCGAGGACATCCGGCGGATCTTCCACATCGAGAGCCTGCGGTCGCTGGGGTTGTCGCTGCGTGAGTCGGGCGCGCGCTCGACGACCCCGGCTTCACGCCCTCGGAACTCGTCGACGACCTCGCCCGCCGGACGCGAGAACGCATCGCGGCCGAGACGGAGCTGCTCACGCGCCTCCGCCGGATCGGTGCGGCGGAGCCCGCCGGCTGGGAGGACGTCCTCCAGATCGTCACCCTCCTCCAGGCGTTGGGCTCGAAGAGCGCCGGGACGCGCCAGCGCGCGGCCCTGTCCTCGGTCGAAGAGGTTCCGGTGCCGGTGGAAGCACTGGCCGAGGCAGCGCTGAGCGAGAGGGACCCGAACGTCGCCGGAGCCCTTCGATGGGCCTTGGCGCAGTCGGGCGAGGGCGGACTGGCGCTGCTGGCGGAGGGTCTCGGCTCGTCGGCGGCCGAGGTGCGGAAGCGTGCCGTCCAGTCCATCGCCGAGATTCCGAACGACAAGGCGACCGCACTGCTGCGGGACGCCCTCGCGCACCCCGACATCGTGGTCCGCAGGTATGCGGCAGTGGCGCTCGGGGCGCGTGGAGCGGCCGACGCGATCCCGACGCTCATCGGCATGATCGTCGAGGAGACGAACGACGTCGACGCGGCCGACGCACTGAGCGCGCTGGCGAGTCGTCCCGCGGCGGCGGATCAGATCGCCGCCAGGCTCGTCGACTGCCTCGCCGACGGCACCGTCCGATCGTCCGCACGCCGACGGCTGACACAGGCGCTCGCGGACATCCCGGGAAACACGGCGTCGCGTGCCCTCGCGGATCTGTCTCATGACGAAGACCGTGCCGTCGCGCTCACCGCGGCCTACATTCTCGGGATACGCGACGCCCGGTAACCCCCGGTCCGTTCACGGCCACAGCAGTTCCCGCGTCCACCCTTCCTCCGTGCTCCGGTAGCGGAGCCGTACGTGCCGCCGCGCCTCGTCCCCCTGGAAGAACTCCACCTCCTCCGGCCGCAGCCGGTACAGGGTCCAGGACGGCACGGGAGCCTCCGGCTCGCTCCGGGCCCGTTCCCACGCCGACTCCGAGGCCCGCGCCATCTCCTCCACCGAGCCCAGGACCTCGCTCTGGCGTCCGGTCAGTGCCGCGGCCAGCGCGCCCGTCGAGCGGGCGTGCAGGTCGCCCTGGGCCTCCTCGGACGGGGCCGCCGACACCGGGCCGCGGATCCGTACCTGCCGGCCCAGGACCGGCCAGTAGAAGCAGAGCGCGGCGTACGGGCGGGCGGTGAGATGGCGGCCCTTGCGGCTGCCGGCATGGGACGCGAAGGACCAGCCGGTCTCGTCGGCGCCGTGCAGCATGACGATCCGTACGTCGGGCAGACCGGCCTCGTCGGAGGTCGCCAGCGACATGGTGTGCGGCTCGGTCTGCCCGGCCGCCACCGCCGCCGCGAACCACTCGGCGAAGAGGGGCAGCGGGGCGGCGGGGGCGGTCGTCGGGTCGAAGGAGGGGAGTCGCGTGAGCTGCGGGTCCCAGACCCGCAGTGACCTCAGCAGCTCGTGAAGATCCGTTGCCATCCCCCGATTGTCACCCCGGCATGCTCCTCACACCTGCCCGAGGTCCGACGACACCCACCGCTCCGGCCGCATCCGCAGCACCAGTTGTTCCCCGTGGTTCTTCCAGGCGAAGTCGACGTAGCCGTCGACCTTGTCGGACGGCAGGTAGCGCGCCGAGAGCTCGCGGAGCTGGTCGAGGGTGGCGGGCGCCGTGCCGACGACCGGGCCCTCGACCGACACGTACCGGATCGTCGGCTCCAGCCGGTCCACCATCAGCGAGAACCGGCCCGCCGCGCTGATCAGCTCGTTCTTTCGGGAGTCGAGGCCGGTCATGATCCAGATGTCGCCGCCGGGCTCATACTGGTACCAGATCGGCACGGTCAGCGGCGCACGGCCCGGCCCCGCGTCGACCGCCAGCGCGGCGATGTGCGGCTCGGCCAGGAACTGTTCGCGCTCTTCACGGGTCAGGGCCATTCCGGTCTCCTTCGCAGGGCTGTTCCGGTCACCATCTGCGTCATCTCAACACCCGTTCCACAAGCGGGTGTTCCCGCGCGGACAGCACCTGTGAGTCCCCCGTGAAACTGTGTGCCGGCAATGAATACCCAAGGACTCCGACACCTCGCACACCCGTCTCCGCCAACCTCGCGGCCGCCTCTGCCGCGCTGGGCGACGAGGTCAGCCACCTCTACCACTGAGACGAGGGACACGGCGCGAACACCGACCCGTGCGACTCCGTCCGGTGGATCGCCAAGGTGACCGGCTACCGCGCCCGGTAACCCGCACAGGTCAAGAATGATCACCGGCTCGCCACAACCAGGCCCTCCACGCCACCAGCTCCACCCTGTCCCCCTATAGCCGTGATCAATCCGAAACCAATTCCGGTCTTGCCCGAGACCCATCAATCGGGCCCGTGGCTACGCTCCCGCTCATGGCCGACTCCATTCCCCCCACACACTCCTCCGCGCATCCCCCACCCGACCGCCCCGTCTACGTCATCGGCGGCGGCCCCGGCGGGCTCTCCGCCGCGTACGCGCTGCGGGCCCGGGGCATACGCGCCGTCGTCCTGGAGAAGTCCGACCACGTCGGGTCGTCCTGGCGCGGCCACTACGACCGGCTGCACCTGCACACCACCCGCCGCCTGTCGTCCCTGCCCGGGCTGCCGATGCCGCGCCGGTTCGGGCGGTGGGTGTCCCGGGACAACGTGGTGCGGTACCTGGAGAAGTACGCCGAGCACCACCGGCTGGAGATCGTCACCGGCGTCGAGGTGTCCCGGATCGAGCGCGCGCCCGACGGCACGGGCTGGCTGCTGCACGCCACCGGCGGCCGGGAGCTGACCGGCGCGGCGGTCGTCGTCGCCACCGGCTACAACCACACGCCCCGCGTGCCCGACTGGCCCGGCCGCGACACGTACACCGGCGAGCTCCTGCACGCCTCCGCCTACCGCAACGCCGAGCCCTTTGCCGGACGCGAGGTCCTGGTCGTGGGCGCCGGCAACACCGGCGCCGAGATCGCCGTGGACCTGGCGGACGGCGCGGCCCGGGTACGGCTGTCCATCCGCACCGTCCCGCACATCGTGCGCCGCTCGACCGCGGGCTGGGCCGCGCAGTACTCGGGCGTCATGGCACGGCACCTGCCGGTCGGTCTCGTCGACCGGATGGCCCGGCAGATGGGCAGACTGAGCGTGCCCGACCTGTCCGCCCACGGCCTGCCGCGCCCCGACACCGGCCTCTACACCCGGGTCGCCGAAGGCGCCATCCCCGTCCAGGACGTCGGCCTGATCGACGCCGTACGCAAGGGCAGGGTGGAGGTCGTGGCTGCCGTGGAGGGCTTCGAGGACGGCAAGGTCCTGCTCGCCGACGGCACCCGCCTCTCCCCGGACGCCGTCGTCGCGGCCACCGGCTACACCCGGGCCCTGGAGGACCTCGTCGGCCACCTCGACGTGCTCGACGCCCGCGGAAGGCCCGTCGTCCAGGGCCCTCGCAGCCCGCGGACCGCCCCCGGCCTGTACTTCACCGGCTTCACCAACCCGATCAGCGGCATGCTCCGCGAGATGGCGATCGACGCGGTGAGGATCGCGAAGGCCATCGCGCGGGACGGTTCGGGGAGGGTGTCGCGGTTGCCGGGCTAGGCAGTTCGGCGCACCCGGTGTCCGTCCGGTGCCGTCACGTCGGTTACCCCCACCGGCCCGGAGGGTGGCCGGGAAGCGTCAGGTCGGCGGAGGCCGTAGTGGTCGCTCGCGTACACGCCGTTCACCGGTTGCACCAGAACTCGCGGCTCGCGCCGTCGGCGTACTGCGGCGCCAGCACGTTCATGGTCATCAACCGCATACAGGTTCTCGTCTCGCTCTCACTCTCACTCTCACTCTCACTCTCACTCTCACTCTCACTCTCACTCAGCGGAAACTTCGCCCGCTCACGACCATTCCTGACTTCACGTCAGTTCGGATAATCTGACTGAGCGTCAGTTAGCGGCGTCTCACAGGAGCGGGCGGAACGATGCTTGGATCGACCCACGGCACCCTCACCACCGACTCCCGACGAGCCCGGGCCATCGCCTGTGGCGAACGGTCCGGGCCCGTCGTGCACGGCAGGCCGGCCCAGCTGGGAGACCTCGATGTCAGCGGGCGTCCGCTGCACGCCGACGTACCCGATCTGGACCGATTCTTCCGCCCGCAGTCCGTCGCCGTGATCGGCGCGTCCGACGCCGAGGGGCGCCCCAGCACCGGCGTCACGCGGCAACTGGCCGACTGGGCCGGGCGGGTCGGGGCACGGCTGTATCCGGTGCATCCGAGCAGGCAGTCCGTCTTCGGCACGCCTTGCTGCTCTTCCGTCGCCGGCCTGCCCGAGCAGGTCGACCTGGCCGTCGTGCTGGTCGGCGACCCCCTCCCGGTGGTCGAGGAACTGGCCGAGGCCAAGGCACGGTTCGCGGTCGTCTTCGCCTCCGGGTTCGCGGAGACCGGGCCGGAGGGCGAGGCCGCCCAGCGGCGACTGGCCGCCGCCGTCGAGCGGTCCGGGATGCGGCTGCTGGGCCCCAACACCAACCTCAACGCCTTCGAGCGGTTCCGCGACGACCTGGAGGGGCCGGCGATCGCGTTGATCACCCAGTCCGGCCACCAGGGCCGCCCCCTCTTCGCCCTCCAGGAACTCGGCATCCGGCTCTCCCACTGGGCGCCCACCGGCAACGAGGCCGACCTGGAGACCGCCGACTTCCTCTCCTACTTCGCCGAGCAGCCCGAGGTCGGCGCCATCGCCTGCTATCTGGAGGGGCTGAAGGACGGCCGCTCCTTCCTGCTCGCCGCCGACCGGGCCGCCCGGCGTGGCGTGCCGGTCGTCGCGGTCAAGGTGGGCCGCACCGAGACCGGCGCCCGCACGGCCGCCTCCCACACCGGCAAGCTGACCGGCGCGGACGCGGTGGTGGACGCGGCGCTACGGCAGTACGGCGTGATCAGGGTCGACGGACTCGACGAACTCCAGGACACGGCGACCCTGTTGGCCCGGGCCCGCCCGCCGCGCGCCGACGGGGTCGTCGTCTGCTCGATCTCCGGCGGCACGGGCGCGCACGTCGCCGACCTGGCGACCGAGGCGGGCCTGCGGCTCCCGATCCTGTCCGAGGCCAAACAGGCCGAGCTGCACCAGTGGATACCCGAGTACCTGAGCGCCGCCAACCCCGTCGACAACGGCGGTCACCCGGTCGGCGACTGGCGCGGCCGGAAGATCATCGACGCCATCCTCGACGACCCCGAGGTGGGCGTGCTCGTCTGCCCGATCACCGGGCCGTTCCCCCCGCTCAGCGACCGGCTCGTACGGGACCTGGTGGAGGCGGCAGAGCAGACGGACAAGCTGGTGTGCGTGGTCTGGGGCTCACCGGTCGGCACCGAACCGGCCTACCGCGAGGCCCTGCTCGGCTCCTCCCGCGTGGCCACCTTCCGCACGGTCGGCAACTGCCTCACCGCCGTCCGCGCCTACCTCGGCCACCACCGCTTCACGACCGGCTACCGCTCCCCCTTCGACGACGCCCCGCGCACCCCCTCGCCGTCCTACCGCAAGGCCCAGGCGCTCATGCGGCCCGGCGAGCAGCTCAGCGAGCACGCGGCGAAGCAACTGCTGCGGGCGTACGGCATCCGCGTGCCGCGCGAGCAGTTGGTGACCAGCGCGGCGGCGGCCGTGCGGGCGGCGGGACTGGTGGGCTACCCGGTGGTGATGAAGGCCTCCGGCGCCCGGATCGCCCACAAGACCGAACTGGGCCTCGTGAAGATCGGGCTCACCTCGGCGAGCCAGGTCCGCGACGCCTACCGGGAGCTGACCGACATCGCCCGCTACGAGGATGTCCCGCTGGACGGCGTACTGGTCTGCCAGATGGTCGAGCAGGGCGTCGAGATGGTCGTCGGAGTCACGCACGACGACCTGTTCGGACCGACCGTGACCGTCGGGCTCGGCGGCGTGCTGGTGGAGGTCCTGCGCGACACCGCCGTGGGTGTGCCGCCGTTCGGTGAGGACCAGGCGCGGGACATGCTCGCCGGGCTGCGCGGGCGACCACTGCTCGACGGGGTCCGGGGCCGGCCGCCGGCGGATCTGGACGCACTCGTCGAGGTCGTCCTGCGCGCGCAACGCATGGCACTGGAACTCGCAGACCGGCTGGCGGAGTTGGACATCAACCCGCTGATGGTCCTGCCCCAGGGCCAGGGCGCGGTGGCACTCGACGCGCTGGCGGTGTGCAGCCCATGACGGAACCCGCCGTTCTGCACACGACGGGCGGCCACGTCCTCTCCGTCACCCTCAACCGGCCCGAGACCCTCAACGCCCTCACGCCCGACGATCGGGACGAGGTCGTGCGGCTGCTGTCGGAGGCGTCCGCGTCGCCGGAGGTAAGAGCGGTCGTCCTCACGGGAACGGGCCGCGGCTTCTGCGCCGGCGCGGACCTGCGAGGCGCCGCCGCCACGACCGGCGAACGCGTTCCCGGAGATGTCGCCCGCACCCTCCGCACCGGCGCCCAGCGCCTGATCGCCGCCGCCCTCGACTGCGAGAAGCCGGTGATCGCGGCGGTCAACGGCACGGCGGCGGGCCTCGGCGCGCATCTGGCGTTCGCCTGCGACCTGGTCCTCGCAGCCGAATCCGCCCGGTTCATCGAGGTGTTCGTACGCCGCGGCCTGGTCCCCGACGGCGGCGGCACCTACCTCATCCCCCGCCTCATCGGCCCGCAGCGCGCCAAGGAGCTGATGTTCTTCGGCGACGCGCTCACGGCGACCGACGCGGAGCGGATGGGGCTGGTCAACCGGGTCGTCCCGGACGGCGACCTGGACAAGACGGCCCGCGCGTGGGCCGAACGCCTCGCCGCCGGCCCGACCCGCGCCCTCGCCCTGACCAAGCAGCTCGTCAACGCCTCCCTCGACGCCGACCGCGCCACCGCCTTCGCCGCCGAGGCCGCCGCGCAGGAGATCAACATGACGACGGCGGACGCGCAGGAGGGCGTACGGAGCTTCGTGGAGCGGCGCAGCCCCGTGTACAAGGGCCACTGACACTTCTCTTCCCATCTGACGCTCCGTCAGCTTGAATGCGTGTGTGATGGGACAAGCAGGAATGGCAGAAGCCGCCGTCCGCTACCTCAGGTCGGTCCGCACACCCGCCCCCGAGTCCGTCGAGGCGCTGCCGCGCCCCGAGTTGCGGTGCGTCGGCGCGGACGAGCGCGCGCCCCAGGACCCGGCGGAGTTCCGCCGCGTCCTCGGACACTTCGCGACGGGCGTGGCCGTGATCACGTCACCACCCGCCACCACCGGCGGCTCTCCCGCCGGCTTCGCCTGCCAGTCCTTCACGTCCCTCTCCCTCGACCCGCCGCTGGTCGCCTTCATGGTCGGCCGTACGTCGACGACGTGGCCGCGGATCGCCAGGGCGGGGGTGTTCTGCGTGAACGTCCTGACCGCCCACCAGGCCGAGCTGTGCCGCGCCTTCGCGGTGAGCGGCGCGGACAAGTTCGCGGGTGTGGCGTACGACGCGGCGCCGGTGTCCGGCTCGCCGCGCCTGTCGGGTGCCGTCGCCTGGATCGACTGCGCGATCCACGCCGTCCACACCGGCGGCGACCACCTCATCGTGGTCGGCCGGGTGGAGGCCCTCGACACGGCCGCCGCCGATCCGAGCGGACCGCTGCTCTTCCACCGGGGGCGCTTCGCGCGGCTGTCGGACTGATCGAGTCGGTACGGATCAGGCGACGGCCAGCCGCCACAGTGACGTGACCTCGGCGGCCCGTACGGCGTGCAGCGGATCGTCCGTGTCCCTCACGCGCGCGTGACGCGGCCGGGTGTCCAGACGGTCGGCCACCCGCAGCCCGGCCCCCTCCACGGCGGCCATCAGCTCCTCCCGGCTGCGCAGCCCGAGGCGCTCGGCCAGGTCGGACAGCACGAGCCAGCCCTCACCGCCCGGCTCCAGCCGCCCGGCGAGCCCGTCGAGGAACCCGTGGAGCATGCCGCCGCCCGCGTCGTAGACGCCGAGGTCCAGGTCGGAGGCGGGACGGGCGGGGATCCAGGGCGGGTTGCACACCACGAGATCGGCACGCCCCTCGGGATACAGCTCGGGGCCGGTGACGCGGACCGCCCGCTCGACTCCCAACCGCCGTACGTTGTCCCTCGCACACTCCCGCGCCCGCGCGCTGACGTCCGTAGCCACCACCTGCCCGGCACCGCGCCGGGCGAGCACGGCGGCGAGCACACCGGTGCCCGTGCCCAGGTCGAACGCCGTCCGCACACCGCCACCACGCGGCAGCGGCGCCCGCGCGACGAGATCGACGTACTCGCCCCTCGTCGGCGCGAACACCCCGTAGTACGGATGGACCCGGGCACCCAGCGCCGGAACGTACACACCCTTCTCCCGCCACTGTTGGGCACTGATCACACCCAGCAGTTCGGTGAGGGCGACGGCCATGGGCCCGCCGGACGGCCCGTACGCCTCGGTACACGCCAGTCGCACATCAGGCGCCCGGCGCAGAGCCAGTACGTGCTCCTCCTCCAACAACACGAGCAACTTGCCGAGCACGCGGGCACGGTGAGCCCGGAACCGGCGGTACAGACGGAAGGTCTCGGCCGGTGTGCCCGCCGCACCCGGCGCGGCCCGACCGACACGGCGGTCCATCGCGCGCAGCAACTGGCGCGCGTTCTGGAAATCCCCACGCCACAACAACGCGGTGCCCTCGCAGGCCAGCCGGTAGGCGACGGCGGCCTTCATCCGGTCGTCGGCGACGACGACCCGTCGGGGCAGGGGCAGCCCGGACTCAGAATGCCAGCGGGCGGAACGGGGTTGAGCATCGATCCAGTGAATCGTGGACACGGCAAACTCCTCGGAAGGCCGAACGCGAACGAACCTGCGACGTCACGACGACCACGTCACCGAGGGCCATGCCGACTGTCATCAACGGACCTTTCCGAGTGGCGAAGAAGTAGCCGGGTTCAGGATAGGCCGACCGCGCATGCGTACGGGCGAGACACGACCGGCCCACCCCATCGCCGAGCGACGGCCGGCGGGACGGCAACCATTCTCCACTCGGCGGCAACCGTTGAGCAGCCCGTTCCTCACGGGCGCCCCCCACGTAAGTACAGATTGGGAAAACACGCATGACTGAGCTGCACGGCCACGGCAAGGCGCGGCACCGCAGAAAGAAGACGGCCCTGCTGGCAGGGGTCGCGCTGGCGCTGACCGCCGCAGGGGCCATGGCCTACGGCACGGCTTTCGGGGTGTTCGGAGAGGACGCGCAGCCGAAGGCCGCGGCGGCCGCCGGGCAGAGCACGTCGGGCGCGTCCGCCTACCCCGGCCCCGGGAGGGTCACCGGCGACGTCGTCGTCCACGACCCGACCATGCTCCGCGCGCCCAACGGGCGCTACCTGCTCCATTCCACCCACGGCTACCTGGAGTTCCGCACCTCCACCGACCGCGTCGCCTTCAGCCGCAACGGCAACGCCTTTTCGTCACCGCCCCGTTGGTGGTCGCGCTACTCGCCCGAAAACGATCCGTGGGCACCCGATCTCTCCTATCACGGCGGCCGGTACCTGATGTACTACTCCGTCTCCCGCTTCCGTTCCAACTCCTCGGCCATCGGTCTCGCCACCTCCACGACCGGGATGCCGGGCAGCTGGAAGGACCAGGGCATCGTCCACTCCTCCACGTCCAGCAGTGACTACAACGCCATCGACCCCGACCTGTTCGTCGACGACGACGGCAAGTGGTGGCTGGTCTTCGGCTCCCACTGGAGCGGGATCAAGATGATCCGCCTCGACCCGAAGACCGGCAAGCAGCATGCCAAGGACACCACCCGCCACTCGCTCGCCTCGCGCACCACGGGGGCGAGGGCGGTGGAGGGCCCGACCGTGGTCAAGCGGAACGGGTACTACTACCTCTTCGCCTCGTACGACACCTGCTGCAGCGGTACCGCCTCCACGTACAAGATCAAGGTCGGCCGGGCCACCAGCCCCACCGGGCCCTACCACGACCGCAACGGCGTCGCGATGAACAAGAACGGCGGCACCGTGGTCATGGCGTCACAGGGATCCGTGATCGGCCCCGGCGGGCAGGACATCATGCGCGACGGCGGCAAGGACCTGCTCGTCTACCACTACTACGACGGCAGGGACCGCGGTACTTCAAAGCTCGGCCTCAACCTGCTGAAGTGGAGCGGCGGCTGGCCCACCGCGTACTGACCGGGGCTCGGCGGCAAGAGGGGGCGGCGGTTCGCGTGCGGACCGCCTGCGCCAGGACCTTGTGCGGGACGGGCGCGTGCGGCCTGCGTGCTCCGCCGCTCGGTGTCACGCTGTGCAGCGCCCCACCGCACTGCCCCTGCCGGTTCCTGGTTCGCCTTTGGCGTCCCACCGGCGCGCGGCACGCCGCGCTGCCGGGCCGTCCGGCGCGGTGCTCAGGCCGCGGCCTTCTCGCGCGTGGCCCCGCCGCGGGCGCCGAAGGCGGCGGCTTCTCCCAGGAGGCGGTGCACGGCTCCCTGGTGATCAATTCCAAGGGTGCGACCGGTCTCCTCGGCCGACGCGCGGACGGAGGGGCCCGCGTCGTACTTCTCCTTCAGGCCGGCGGCGAGTTCGTCACAGTCAGGGCCGGGCGGCAGCCGACGAGCCGGGTTCTTCCTCGTCGCTTCCGCGCCCGCCTGCGGGGCGGCCTGCGCGGGTGACCGGTCTTGACTGAGGCCGGGCCCTGTGACCCAGCCCGGGCCGTTGAACCGGCAACCTTTCACGCAGCGGCGGCGACCAACAGGTGTCACTGCCCCCGGCCTATGAGGTCTCGATGTCCCTCGCCCCACCCCCAACGCACCGCCGCCGCAGAGGCCGACTGCTCGCGGCGGCTCTCGCCGCCGTCCTCGTCGGCACCGGCGCTTCCCTGGCCCTGGACCGGTTCGCGGACGCTGCCGACGTGCTGCCCGCGCCCGCCAACAAGGCGACGAAGGCCCTGGCCGCCGCCCGGATCGCGGAGCGCCTCGACCGCGGTCTGGTCGCGGTGCCCGCGGACGGCGGAACGCTCGTCACCTGGCGGATGCTCGGCAACGACCCGGAGGGCGTCTCCTTCAAGCTCTACCGGGGCGGTGAACTCATCGAGGAGACACACAAGACCAACTACCTCGACGCCCGCGGCGGTCCAGCGTCGACGTACGAGATCCGTGCCGTCGTCAACGGCAAGGAAAAGCCCGGTGGGAAGGCCCGCGTGTGGGGGTCGGGACACCTCGACATCCCCCTGCAGAAACCCGCCGGAGGCACGACCCGCGACGGCGTCGCCTACACCTACTCCGCCAACGACACCTCGACGGGCGACCTGGACGGCGACGGCCAGTACGAGCTGGTCGTCAAGTGGGTGCCGTCGAACGCCACCGACGTCGCCAACTCCGGCACCTGCACCGGGCCGACGGTCTACGACGCCTACGAGCTGAGCGGCAAGCGGCTCTGGCGGGTCAACCTCGGCACCAACGTCCGCAGCGGCTCCCACTACGACTCCTTCCAGGTGTTCGACTACGACCGCGACGGCAAGGCCGAGATGGCCGTCCGCACCTCCGACGGATCGAAGGACGCAGCGGGCACCGTCATCGGCGACCGAAACGCCTCGCACCTCAGTAACAACTGCGCGGTCATCAGCGGAGCCGAATACCTGTCCGTCTTCAACGGCGCGAGCGGCAAGGTGATGGACTCCGTGCCCTTCGAGCCCGCCCGCGGCTCCGCCGCCGACTGGGGCGACACCTGGGGCAACCGCGAGGGCAGGCTGCTCTCCGCCACCGCCTACCTCGACGGCACCAAGCCCAGCATGGTCTTCACCCGCGGCCTCTACGCACGGACCGCACTCGCCGCGTACGACTGGAACGGCTCGGACCTGACCCGGCGCTGGAAGTTCGACAGCAACAGCTCGTCGAACCGCGGCAAGGGCTACGACCAGCAGGGCAACCACAACCTCGCGGTCGCCGACGTCGACGGTGACGGCAAGGACGAGATCATGTACGGCGCGATGGCCGTCGACGACAACGGCTCGGGCCTGTGGACCACGAAACTGGGACACGGCGACGCCCTGCACGTCGGCGACCTGAACCCGGCGCGACCCGGCCTGGAGTCCTTCAATGTGCACGAGCACAAGGACTCCGCGTACGGCTTCGAGATGCACGACGCGAAGACGGGCCAGGTCCTGTGGGGCCAGAAGACCGGCACGGACGTCGGCCGCGGCATCTGCGCTGACCTGACCAGGCAGCACGCGGGCACCGAGTGCTGGTCAAGCGGCGGCGGACTCTACACGGCGGCCGGCAAGAAGATAAGCGACAGCGTGCCGGGGTTCGGCGGCGGCGCCTCGTACAACTTCGCGATCTGGTGGGACGGCGACGCCAACCGTGAACTGCTCGATCACCGCTGGTCAGGCTCGGCCAAGTCCGGCTACGGCCAGGTCCTGAAGTACGACGGCGACAGCGAGCTCTCCCGCATCTGGCACGACCAGGACGCCAAGTCCAACAACTGGACCAAGGGCAGCCCGGCGCTCTCCGCGGACCTGCTCGGCGACTGGCGCGAGGAGATGATCTGGAGGAACGCCGACTCCACGGCGCTGCGGCTCTACAGCACCCCGCACCCGACCGAGTACCGGCTGCCGACCCTGATGCACGACCCGGTGTACCGCACGGGCGTGGCCTGGCAGAACACCGGCTACAACCAGCCACCGCAGGTCAGCTACTACCTCGGGACGAAGTAGACCGGGCACGGGTGAGCCCTCGCCTCACGAGGCGAGGGCTCATACCAGGTGCGGGAGTGCCGGAGGCGGAACAACTCCGATGAGGAGTCTGCGCACCGCTGCCCGCGGTGCGGGTCAGGCCCTCGCCCGTAGATCCGGCACAAACGCCCCATGGTCACGAGTTCAGGGGCTCAGCCGGTTCATGCCACCTGCTCCGATCCGGTCTCTCCGCGCCGGGTGGCAGCGGGCGACGCGGCCACCCGGACCAGAAAGCGCGCCGCACACACATTTCAGGCCAAGGTCGCCTCACCCATCGGCCGCCGCCGGATCACCAACGCCATCAACGCCGCCACCGCGCACAGCGCCCCCGACGCGTACCACACCACGTCGTACGAGCCGAAGGTGTCGCGGGCGACGCCGCCGAGGAAGGCGACCAGCGCGGCGCCGACCTGGTGGGAGGCGAGGACCCAGCCGAAGACGATCGCGCTGTCCTCGCCGTACTGCTCGCGGCACAGGGCGAGGGTGGGCGGGACGGTGGCGACCCAGTCGAGGCCGTAGAAGACGATGAAGAAGATCATCGGGGGCTGGACGCTGGGCGTCACCAGCAGCAGGGGGAGGAAGAGCAGGGAGACGCCCCGCAGGGAGTAGTAGACGGCGAGCAGGCGCCGGGCTTCGAAGCGGTCGGTGAACCAGCCGGAGGCGATCGTGCCTACGACGTCGAAGACGCCGATGACGGCGAGCAGCGAGGCCGCGGTCGTCAGGGGCATGCCGTGGGCGTGGGCGGCGGGCACGAAGTGGGTCTGGATCAGGCCGTTGGTCGAGGCGCCGCAGATCGCGAAGGTGCCGGCGAGCAGCCAGAACGGGCCGGTGCGCGCGGCCGAGAACAGGACGGTCACGGCCCGGCGGGCGGCGCCGGGGACCGGTGCGGGCTTCGGTACGAACTCGGTCGCGCCGTACGGCTTCAGGCCCACGTCCGCGGGGTGGTCGCGCAGCAGGAGCCAGACGAACGGGACGACCGCGAGGGCGGCGAGCGCGACCGTCACGGCCGCCGGGCGCCAGTCGTGCCGCTCGACGATCCAGGACAGCAGGGGCAGGAAGATCAGCTGCCCGGAGGCGGACGCGGCGGTGAGGATGCCGCTGACCAGGCCGCGCCGCTCGGTGAACCAGCGGTTGGTGACGGTCGCCGCGAACGCCAGCGCCATGGAGCCGGAGCCGAGGCCGACGAGCAGGCCCCAGCACAGCATCAGTTGCCAGGCCGCCGTCATCCACACCGTGAGGCCCGAACCGAGCGCGATGACCGTCAGGGCGACCGCGACGACCCGGCGGATGCCGAAGCGGTCCATCAGGGCCGCCGCGAACGGGGCCGTCAGACCGTACAGCGCGAGATTGACCGAGACGGCGGCGCCGATCGTGCCGCGCGACCAGTCGAACTCGTCGTTCAACGGGTCGATGAGCAGGCCCGGCACGGAACGGAAGGCGGCCGCGCCGATGATCGTCACGAAGGTGACGGCGGCGACGAACCAGGCCCGGTGCACGCGTCCACGGCCGCCGCGGCTCGGCTTCGCCGGCTGCGGCACGACTGCTGCTGCTTCGCTTGTCTGGGTCACGACACAGAGCTTCCGGCCTTCGACACGCTCCATCGAGTGGCCCGGAGGACAGCATTCGATAGGATCGGGCCATGACATCGGCCAGCCACTCCGGCCCGGACCCGGCCGCCGGCTTCCGCCCCCACCGCGTCGTCGTCCTCGCCCTCGACGGGCTGCTGCCCTTCGAACTGGGCATCCCGCACCGCATCTTCGGCCGTCCCAGGGACGCCCAGGGACGGCACCTGTACGAGGTCGTGACCTGCTCGGTCCGGCCGCCGGGCCCGGTCGAGACGGACGCCGACTTCGCCATCCACGTCGCGCACGGCCCGGAGGCCCTGGCCGACGCCGACACGGTGATCGTCCCGGCGTCGTACGAACTCGGCCCGGTCTACACCGAGGGCGTGCTGACGGAGGAACTGGCCGCGGCCCTCGCCCATCTCCGGCCCGGCACACGGCTGGCCTCCATCTGCACCGGCGTCTACGTCCTCGCCGCCGCCGGCCTGCTCGACGGCCGCCCCGCCACCACCCACTGGGCCGACGCCGAGCGTCTCCAGCGGCTCTTCCCCAGGGTCGAGGTCGACCCGGACGTGCTGTTCATCGACGACGGCGACGTGCTGACCTCCGCGGGCGTCGCGGCCGGCATCGACCTGTGCCTGCACATGGTGCGCCGCGACCACGGCGCCGCCGTCGCCAACGACGTGGCCCGCCGCACGGTCGTCCCGCCGCACCGCGACGGCGGGCAGGCGCAGTACATCGAGCGGCCGGTGCCCGATCCGCAGCAGGCCTCCACCACCACCGCCCGCGCCTGGGCCCTGGGCCGTCTCCACGAGCCGATCCAGTTGCGCGACATGGCCGCCCAGGAGGCCATGTCGGTCCGCACGTTCACCCGCCGCTTCCGCGAGGAGACCGGCGTCAGCCCGGGGCAGTGGCTCACCCAGCAGCGCGTGGAACGGGCCCGGCACCTGCTGGAGTCCACCGACCGCACCGTCGACCAGGTGGCCCGCGACGCGGGCTTCGGCACGGCCCAGTCGATGCGCCAGCACCTCCAGGCGGCGCTCGGCGTCACGCCCACCGCCTACCGGCGGACCTTCCGAACCGGAAAAGACCGGGAAGGACCGGAAAGGACGGAAAAGGGCCGGGCGGCGGCCGTCAGAACGTGAGCACCCCGCGCGCCACCCGCCCCGCCCCCGCGTCCGCCGCCGCCTTCTCGAAGTCCTCGACCGGGTAGGTCCGGGTGACGAGTTCGTCGAGCAGCAGGCGGCCCTGGCGGTACAGGTCCGCGTAGAGGGCGATGTCCCGCTGGGGGCGGGAGGAGCCGTAGCGGCAACCCAGGATGGACTTGTCGAGGTACATCGACGAGACGCGGAAGGACGCCTCGGCCGTGGCCGGCGGCACCCCGAGGAGGATCGCCTGGCCGTGCCGGTCCAGTGCGTCGATCGCCTGGCGGATCAGCTCCACACGCCCGACGCACTCGAAGGCGTGGTCCGCGCCCGTGGGCAGGATGTCCCGCACGCCCTCCGCCGAGGTGAGGAAGTGCGTCGCACCGAAGCGGCGTGCCACCTCCTCCTTCGCCGGGTCGGCGTCGACGGCCACGATCCGCAGGGCACCCGCGAGCCGGGCCCCCTGCAACACGTTCAGGCCGATGCCGCCCGCCCCGATCACCAGGACGCTGTCACCGTGGTCCACCCGCGCCCGGTTCAGCACGGCGCCCACCCCCGTCAGCACCCCGCACCCGATGAGCGCCGCCGACGCCATGGGAATGTCCCCGGGGATACGGACCGCCTGTACGGCCTTCACGACTGTGCGCTCCGCGAACGCCGAGTTCGCGGCGAACTGGTGGACCGGCAGGCCGGCGTGACGGAACGGCCGGCCCGGACGCCCGATCGCCTGCCGGCACATGGTCGGGCGTCCCCGGTCGCACTCCGCGCACGTACCGCAGTTCGCGAGCGTGGACAGGGACACGTGATCCCCGGGCGCGACATGAGTGACGCCGTCCCCCACCGCCTCCACCACACCCGCTCCCTCGTGTCCCAGCACCACAGGAACCGGGAAGGGTATGGTCCCGTCCACCACCGACAGATCGCTGTGACACAGCCCCGCCGCCGAGATCGCGACCCGCACCTCACCCGGCCCCGGCTCCCGCACCTCAAGATCCGTGACGACCCGGACCTGCTTCCCGTCGAAGATCACGCCTCGCATCACGCGGCTCCCTTGGGCTCCCTGGGCAGACCGAGCACACGCTCGGCGATGATCGTGCGCTGGATCTGATCCGAGCCGCCGTAGATGGTGTCGGCCCGCGAGAAGAGGAAAAGGTGCTGTGCCGCGTCCAGTTCGTACGGCGACGAGGGCGACCAGTTCGCCGGACCGACGCTCGCCGCCGCGCCCCGCACCAGCACCGCCAGCTCCCCGAGCCGCTGATGCCAGCCGGCCCACAGCAGTTTCGCCACGCTCGGGGCCCCCGCGTCGCCCGAACCGCCCAGGGTGCGCAGGGCGTTCCAGCGCATGGTGCGCAGCTCGGCCCACTGCCGGACGAGCCGCTCCCGTACGACGGGATCCCCCACCGCACCCGACTCCACGGCCGCCCGCACCACACGATCCAGCTCCACGGCGAACCCGATCTGCTGCGCCAGGGTGGACACGCCCCGCTCGAAACCGAGGAGGCTCATGGCGACGCGCCAGCCGTTGCCCTCCCCACCGACGACATGCTCCGCGCGCACGCCGTCGAAGAAGACCTCGTTGAAGTCGCTGGTGCCCGTCATCTGCCGAATGGGGCGCACCTCGATCCGGCCCGGCTGGTCCATGGGGGCGAGGAGAAAGGTCAGTCCGTGGTGCCGCTCCGACCCGGGCTCGGTGCGGGCGAGCACGAAGCACCAGTCCGCCTCGTGTGCGAGTGACGTCCAGATCTTCTGCCCGGTGACGCGGTAGGTACGGCCGTCCGCCTCGCGCACGGCCGCGGTACGGACACCGGCCAGGTCCGAGCCGGCGCCGGGTTCACTGTAGCCCTGGCACCAGAGTTCCTCGCCGGCGGCGATCGGGGGCAGGAAGCGGGCCTTCTGCTCGTCGGTGCCGTGCGCGATGAGCGTGGGTGCCAGGAGGTTCTCACCGATGTGGCCGGAGCGCGGGGGCGCGGCCGACCGGGCGTACTCCTCGGCCCAGGCGACCTGCTGGGTGAGCGTGGCGGTGCGATTTCCGTAGCCGTCCGCGCCCCAGCCGATCCCGATCCAGCCGGCTGCTCCGAGGGTGCGTTCCCAGGAGCGTCGGTCTCTTGCACCCTTGGCGTGCGCGTCGAGCCAGGCACGAGCCTCGGCACGAAAGTCCTCGTCGTCCTGCGTGAACCCGAAATCCACGGTTGCCGCCTCATTCCGGTGACTGGGCTTGAGGTGAGGCCCTGAGGGGCGCGGGGAACTGCGCGACCAGCCACGTCACACCCGCAGCCGCCACACCACACGCACCTCCGAGCTACTGGGCGTTCGGCCGCTCCCCCTCCCGCGCCGCCGTCTCCATCTCCCGCACCCGCTGCAGCATCGGCATCGGATCCACCCCCACCGACCCGGGCAGAAACTCCGCGATCCTCTCCACGGTCCAACCGCCGGAGGCATACGCCGCACGCAACTCCCTCGGCTGCGCCCACACCGCGATCTTCGCCCCGGCGACCGTGTACACCTGCCCGGTGATCCCCTGCTCCCGAGCCCCGTCGGACAGCAGATACACCACCAGCGCGGCGACATCCTCCGGCTCCCCGATCTCCGCCAGTTCCATCGGGACGCCCGCGGACATCCGCGTACGCGCCACCGGCGCCACCGCGTTCGCGGTCACCCCGTACTTGTGCAGCCCCAGCGCGGCGCTCCGCACGAGCGAGATGATCCCGCCCTTGGCCGCGCTGTAGTTGGCCTGTGACACCGACCCCTGATGGTTGCCGCTGGTGAAGCCGATCAGCGTGCCGGCGCGCTGCTTGCGCATCACCGCCGAGGCGGCCCGGAACACCGTGAACGTGCCCTTCAGGTGCGTCGCGACGACCGGGTCCCACTCCTCCTCGGTCATGTTGAACAGCATCCGTTCCCGGAGGATCCCGGCCACGCAGACCACCCCGTCGAGCCGCCCGTACGACGACAGCGCCACGTCGACGACCCGCTGTCCGCCCGCCATGGTGGAGATGTCGTCGGCGACGGCGACCGCGTCCCCGCCCGCCGCCTCGATCTCCTTGACCACGGCCTCGGCGACCTCACTGGTCGGCGAGGCGCCGTCGACCGCCACGCCGTAGTCGTTGACGACGACCTTCGCTCCCTCGGCCGCCGACGCGAGCGCGACCGCCCGGCCTATGCCCCGCCCGGCGCCGGTGACGGCGACGACCTTGCCTGCCAAGAAGTTCCCCACGCCCGGCCCCTTCCCGTCCCACGGTTTCTGACGGACCGTTAGATATCGCAGACCCCCAGATTCTACGACCCGTCAGATACGGGAACACAAGCCCCGGGGAGGACTCATGTCGCTGCCGGACGCGTTCCACGACATCGCCAAGCGCGTGAACAACTGGGGCCGTTGGGGAGCCGCCGACGAGCTCGGCACGCTGAACCTGATCACCGACGAGGTCGTCCGGGAGGCCGCGGCGACGGTCCGCACCGGTCGCCGGATCCCGCTCGCGCTGCCCCTGCGGCGCGACGGCGTCCAGACGGGGATGATCCCGGGGCGGATCGACCCGCTGCACGTCATGGTGCAGATCAACCAGGAGCTCTTCGGCCCGGGCACCGTCGCGTGCAGCGACGACGTCGTGACCATGGGGCTCCAGGCCGCCACCCACTGGGACGCGCTGCCGCACGTCTCGCACTCGGGCAGGCTCTACAACGGCCGCCCGGCGAACTCCATCACCCCGCACGGCGGCGCGGAGTTCAGCGGCATCGGCAAGGTCCGGCACCTCGTCTCACGCGGGGTGCTGCTCGACGTCGCCCGGGCCCGGGGCACGGACCGGCTCGACGGCGGGTACGCCGTCACGCCCGAGGACCTGGACGCGGCCGAGGAGCTGGCCGGTACGCGCGTGCGGGCCGGCGACGTCGTGCTCGTGCGGACCGGGCAGGTCCAGCTCTGTCTGGCCGGGGACCGGCACGGGTACGCGTATCCGTCGCCGGGACTGTCGATCCGGACGCCGGAGTGGTTCCACGCGCGCGATGTGGCGGCGGTCGCCAATGACACCCTCAGCTTCGAGGTGTTCCCGCCCGAGGTGGAGGACCTGTGGCTGCCCGTGCACGCCCTCCACCTCGTGGAGATGGGGATGCCGCAGGGCCAGAACTGGAACTTCGAAAAGTTGTCCACAGCCTGTGGAGAAACGGGCCGCTACGCGTTCCTGCTGGCGGCGACACCCGAGCCGTTCACGGGAGCGACCGGCTCTCCGGTGGCCCCGGTCGCCGTTCTCTAGGCCGGCACACCAGGCCGGCACGTCAGGCCGGCACACCAGGCCGCCCATCAAACCGCCAGCCACGCCACCGCCCCGCAGCCTCAAATTTCGACGGCCGCCACCCCGCCGCTGAAGCTGGATGGCGGCGCCGCGCTGCTCGCCCCGAGCACGGCAGCGCGCGCCGCCACCCGACTCCGGCGCTCCCGCCCCGGCTCCCGTGACCCTGACAGGGAGCCGACGCCGAATCACGACTCACACTCGCCGAGGGCCGCCGTCGTCGCAGCCCTCGCCGTCCCCTCACGGCGAATCGCTGCTCACAAGCGTGAGCAAACGGTCACGAGGCGTCAACACCCATTCGGAGATTTGTTGCTTATGCGGCTTTCGCCTCAGGCGCGCACGGAAGCACATCCCGGCGCATCGCCGCATGCCATGACAAGAACGGCGGAGCTGCCGTGCGACCGTGCCCCGGCTCCGCCGCAACACCGCGCGGCATGTGCCGCGCCGTACACCGCACCTCTCGACCACGCGCCCGGGGCTCCCCGAAGCGCCCTGGCCCTACACAGCCTCGTATGCCAGCCCCTCGAAGGCCGCTTCGCCGCCGCACGCCACCGCGCCGCCCCCGCACGCCGCCGTGACCTCGGAGGACTTCGAACACCGGTCCAGTTCGCACCAGATGCGCTTGCCGGTGCTCTCGACGCTCCAGCCCCAGCGGTCGGCGAGGCCGTCGACGAGGGCGAGGCCCCGGCCGCCGGTCGCGTCGTCCTCAGCACACCGGGGCACGGGGGCCCGGCCGCTGCGGTCGGCGACCTCGAGACGGACGGTGGCCTCCGCCGTCACCGCGTGCGGCAGGGACAGCCGCAGCACGGCGGGCCGGCCGGTGTGCACCACGGCGTTGGTGACCAGCTCGGAGACGAGCAGGACCAGGGTCTCGGCGAGCGGCTCGTCGGCCTGTATGCCCGACCCGGCCAGGCGGGAGCGGGCCCAGCGCCGGGCCCGCCCCACCTCTGCGGGGTCGGGCCGGATCTCCAGCTGCACTTGAAGCACCTGCACCGCTCACACCATCCGAACCGGCGGACACTTAGGCTCGCGCCTCACGAAGGCCACGATCGTAGCCATTTTCTGCATGGCCAGAACAACGGCCGGGACGAGGATCACGGAACGTGAATCCCTTGTGGGACAGCATGGTTGACGTACAGTCACCCCAACAAGCGCTTCGGGCATATTCCAGCGCGAAGGAGTACCCGTGCGGCATACTGTGCGACGCTCGCTGCGGGGAGTCGAACAGGCGGCGCCACTGGGGCGCGCTGCGCTCTGAGCCACTCGCATCTCACACAAGGTACCCGAGCGGGCAGTCGACTCCGGGCCGTAACGAGTCACACCGAGGACACGAGCCGATATCAACGCTCCGTGATCACGGTGTGCCACGATCCGCGACATCCTCGCGGGCACATTCGGTGACACCGCAGCCAGACGGCCTGTCAGGCCGCTCCAGCCGTCAGAGCTGCCGCGAGAGTCTCTTCACTCTGCGTAAATCCGCCCGCACGTTGCGTTCGAACCCATGCGCGTTTCAGATGCAGATGAACCTCGGACTCCCAGGTGAAGCCCATGCCGCCGTGCACCTGGAGGCAGTCGCGGGCACCGCGCACGGCGGCCTCGTCGGCGAGCAGGCGGGCGGCGGCGATGTCGACCGGGTCGGCGGTGACGGCGGCCGCGTACACCGCCGCGCGGGCCGTTTCCGACCGGACCAGCATCCCGGCGCACAGATGTGCCACCGCCTGGAAGGCCCCGATGGGCCGGCCGAACTGCTCGCGAGCCCGGGCGTGTTGCACCGCGAGTTCGCAGACGCGGGCGGCCGTGCCGAGCTGCTCGGCGGCCGTGAGGAGGACGGCGGCGGGATCCGGGTCCGCTGCCGCTCCGCCGGGCAGGCGGTGCAGCGGCGTCAACGGGTCGAGGGAGCGCACCGGCACGGCTCCGGTGGTGTCGCCGCGTACGACGTCGGCCTCCGCCGGCCACTCCACGAGCCCGCCGTCCACCGCCGAGACGACCGTCTCCCCGGTGGCGGCTCCCGGCACCACACCGGCCGCGAGATGGGTGGCGATCAACGGCCCGGGCAGCAGCGCCCGCCCCGCCTCCTCGAACACCAACACCGCCTCCGGCAGCCCGAGTCCCACCCCGCCCTCCGCCTCCGGCAACCGCAACGCGAAGAACCCGGCCTCTCCGAGCGCCCGCCACAACGCCCGGTCGAGCCGCCCAGGGCTCTCCACAGCCCCCCGCAGCGCCTCCCCGCAAAAGCGCCGCGCCAGCAGCTGCCGCGTCCCCTCCCGCAACGCTCGCTGGTCGTCCGTCAACCGGAAGCGCACGGTCACCGTCCCTTCGGCAGGCCGAGGATCCGCTCGGCGATGATGCTGTGCTGGATCTGCGAGGTGCCGGCCGCGATGGTGTACGACAGGGAGGAGAGGCGGTCCAGCGTCCAGGGGCGGTCCAGGTCGAGGCAGTCGGCACCCAGTACCTCGGCGGCGGCGTCGTAGAGCTCCTGGCGGGCGTGTGAGTACCGCAGCTTGAAGACCGAGCCTCCGGCGCCCGGCACTCCGCCCGACGCCTGAGCCGCGCTCACGTTCCACTGGGTCAGCCGCCACAGCGCCCGGAACTCGGCGTTGAGCCTGCCCAGCCGGCGCCGGAGCGCCGGGTCGTCCCAGCGGCCGTTCTCGCGGGCCTCGACAGCCAGTTCGCCGAGGACACGGCGGCAGGCGACGACCTCCCCGGCGAAGGCCGTGCCGCGCTCGAAGGACAGCGTCACCATGGTCACGCGCCAGCCGTCGTTCTCGTCCCCGACCCGGTTCCCCGCCGGCACCCGCACCTCGTCGAGGAAGACCTCGGCGAACTCGGCCGGCCCGGCGAGCGTGCGCAGCGGCCGTACGGTGATGCCGGGCGCGTCCATGGGCATGCCCAGCCAGGTGATGCCCCGGTGCCTGGGCGCCTCCGGGTCGGTACGGACCAACAGTTCGCACCAGTCGGCGACTTCCGCGTGGGAGGTCCAGATCTTGGAGCCGGTCACCACGTAGTCGTCGCCGTCGCGCCACGCGCGCGTGCGCAGGGCCGCGAGGTCGGAGCCGGCGTCCGGTTCGCTGAAGCCCTGGCACCAGACCTCCTCGCCGCGCAGGATCGGCGGCAGCCAGCGCGCCCGTTGTCCGTCCGTGCCCTCGGCGGCGATCGTGGGGCCGGCGTGCAGCAACCCGACGAAGTTGGCCCCGACGTAGGGCGCGCCCGCCTTCTCCGTCTCCTCCAGGAAGATCAGCCGGGTGGCCGGGGAGGCGTCCCAGTGGACGTCGGCGTATCCGGCGTCGTAGAGCCTGCGCTGCCAGCCGAGGTCGTAGGAGCGCCGCCCGGCCCAGTCGTCGGGGGACGGCTTGGGCGGGAGGCCGGGGAGCGTCTTCGCGAGCCACTCCCGCAGCCGGACCCGGAACTCCTCCTCCTCGGGCGTGTCCGACAGGTCCATCAGCGGTCG
Organism: Streptomyces azureus; assembly: GCF_001270025.1. Lineage (NCBI taxonomy): Bacteria > Bacillati > Actinomycetota > Actinomycetes > Kitasatosporales > Streptomycetaceae > Streptomyces > Streptomyces azureus. The sequence goes on from NZ_DF968282.1 coordinate 29,997, forward strand.
AGGTCCAGGTCCAGCATCCGGATGGCGTTGCCGCGCATCAGCTTGTAGACCGTCTCGTCGTCGAGGCCCTGCACATGGTCGAGGGCGACCTCCTTGGTGTGCGGGAAGGTCGAGTCGACGTGCGGGTAGTCCGTCTCGAAGGTGGCGTTGTCGCGGCCGACCACATCCAGGGACGCCACCCCGTGTTTGTCGCGGAAGAAGCAGCAGAAGATCTGCCGGTAGTAATACGTGGACGGCGGCTCGGGGACCGTGTCGCGGACGCCGCCCCAGGCGCGGTGCTCCTCCCAGACGTCGTCGGCGCGCTCCAGGGCGTAGGGCACCCAGCCCATCTGCCCCTCGCTGTAGGCGAGTTTGAGGCGCGGGAACTTCACCAGCACCCCGCTGAAGAGGAAGTCCATCATCGACGCCATCGCGTTGTTGAAGCTGAGCGAGGCCTGGACGGCGGGCGGGGCGTCCGGGGAGGCGGCCGGCATCTGGGACGAGGACCCGATGTGCATGTTGACGACCGTCCCGGTCTCCTGGCAGACCGCGAAGAACGGGTCCCAGTAGCCGGAGTGGATGGACGGCAGCCCGAGGTGGGTGGGGATCTCGGAGAAGGTCACCGCCTTCACCCCGCGCGCGGCGTTGCGCCGGATCTCGGCGACCGCCAGCCCGACGTCCCACAGCGGGATCAGGCACAGCGGGATGAGCCGCCCGCCGCTGTCCCCGCACCACTCCTGAACCATCCAGTCGTTGTAGGCGCGCACGCAGGCCAGGGCGACCTCCTTGTCGTGCGCCTCGGCGAAGGTCTGGCCGCAGAACCGCGGGAAGCTCGGGAAGCACAGGCTGGCCTCGACATGGTTGAGGTCCATGTCCTTCAGCCGTTCCTTCGGGTCCCAGCAGCCGGGCCGCATCTCCTGGCGGGTGATGCCCTCCAGGGTCATCTCGTCCCGGTCGAAGCCGACGGCGGCGATGTTGCGCTTGTACGGGAACTTCAGGTCCTCGTAGATCCACCAGTCGGTGGGCTGGCCGTCCGGCTCCATGGTGATCCGGTACTTGCCGCCGACGTAGGCGAGTTCACCGATCCCGGCGGTCAGCGGCTTGGGGCCGCGGTCACGGTACTTGGCCGGCAGCCACGTCTCGAAGAGGTGGGCCGGCTCGATCACGTGGTCGTCGACGCTGATGATGCGGGGCAGTTCGGTCGCCATGGGTCCCCTCCGCCGGACGGTACTTATCTGATGCAGCGTCAGATAGCATCCCATCTGACGATCCGTCAGCCAAGGAGGCAGGGGGCAGACGTGAACGACATTCCGCACGCCCTGAGTTCGTCCCGCACGCTGTGGGAGCTGGTCACCCGGCGCGCCGCCCTCACCCCCGACCGCCCGCTCTTCCTCCAGGACGAGCGACCCGGGGGGCGCACGCTCACCTTCGGCGCCCTGCACGCGCGCGCCGAGCGGGTCGCGGCCGGCCTGTACGGGATGGGTGTACGCCCCGGCACGGTGGTCGCCTGGCAGCTGCCCACCCGCATCGAGACGGCCCTGCTCTCCTTCGCGCTGGCCCGCCTCGGCGCCGTGCAGACGCCGGTGATCCCCTTCTACCGGGACCGCGAGGTCGGCTTCGCGCTGCGGGAGTCGAAGGCGGAGTTCTTCGCCGTGCCGGGCGAGTGGCGCGGCTTCGACCACACGGAGATGGCCCGGCGGCTGGGCGCGAAGGGCGTCTTCGAGGCGTGCGAAGACCTGCCCGACGGCGATCCGTCCGTCCTGCCGCCCCCGCCCTCCGACGGCACCGCGGTCCGCTGGATCTACTGGACGTCCGGCACGACCTCCGTCCCCAAGGGCGTGCTGCACACGGACCGTTCCCTGCTCGCGGGCGGCTCCTGCCTCGCCCACACCCTGCGGCCCACGGCGGACGACGTGGGGTCGATCGCCTTCCCCTACGCCCACATAGGCGGGCCCGACTACACGGTGATGCTGCTGCTGTACGGCTTCCCGGCGGTGCTGTTCGAGCAGTTCGCGCTGCCGGACGCGCTGGAGGGCTACCGGCGGCACGGGGTGACGGTGGCGGGCGGCTCGACGGCGTTCTACTCCATGTTCCTGGCGGAGCAGCGGAAGCAGCCGGGCGTTCCGGTCGTCCCCTCACTGCGGCTGCTGGCGGGGGGCGGGGCGCCCAGGCCGCCGGAGCTGTACCACGCCGTCGTGCGTGAGATGGGCGTGCAGCTCACCCACGGCTACGGCATGACCGAGGTGCCGATGATCACCATGGGGGCGCCGGACGACACCCCCGAGCTGCTGGCCACGACCGAAGGGAGGCCGCCGGAGGGAATGGAGATACGGATCGTGGACGGGGAGGTGCGGTTGCGCGGGGAGGCCGTGTGCCGGGGATATCTGGATCCGGGGCAGACGGCCGAGGCCTTCGACGAGGAAGGGTTCCTGCGCACGGGCGACTTGGGCCACCTGACGGACACCGGGCACCTGGTCCTCACCGGCCGGCAGAAGGACGTGATCATCCGCAAGGGCGAGAACATCTCGGCCCAGGAGATCGAGGACCTGCTGCACCGGCATCCGGCGGTCGGGGACGTGGCGGTGGTCGGGCTGCCGGACGCGGCGCGCGGGGAACTGGTGTGCGCGGTGGTGGAACAGCGCCCGGGAGCCGAGACCCTGACGCTCGCGGACGCGACCGCCTTCCTGCGCGCCGAGGGACTGTCCGTGCACAAGCTGCCGGAGCGGCTTGAGGTGGTGGACGCCCTTCCGCGGGGCGAGACCCTGCGGAAGGTGCTGAAGTACAAGCTACGCGAGCGCTATTCGGGTACGTGACCCTCTTCGCGCACGTGACCCTATTCGGGCACGTGACCCTACTCGGGCACGGTGAAGTAGCGGGCGAAGGCGGACACGACCTCGGCCTCGCCGACCTTGCCGTCACCGTCCGCGTCGAGCGTGGCGGCGGCCGTGCCGGCGACGTCCTCTGGGACGCCGAGGCACTTCAGGACGCGGGCGGCCTCCTCTACCGTCGCCGCGCCGTCACCGTCGGTGTCGGCGACGTCCAGGGATGCGTGCAGGAAGGGACGGGCGATCTCGGCGAAGCGGTCGGGGTTGTCGCGCAGGCGCTTGACCGCGCCGCCCACGAACTCCTCGCGCGTGATGCGCTGGTCGCCGTCGCGGTCCGCTATCCCGGCCATGCCCTGCCAGAAGCCCTCGGCGCCGCTGTACAGCGCCTGCCCCTTGTCGGACCGGGCCGCTACGGCGAACTCCGTGAGCAGCGCCTTGGCCGCGCCGTAGAAGTCCTCGCGGTCGATGTAGCCGTTGCCGTCCTGGTCGAAGGTGGCGAACCGGGCGGCGATCCTGCGCTCGTACTCGCTGCTGACCATGTCTCTTTCGGGCCGCCTTACGTCAGGTGGGGTGCGTCTCGCTCGGAGCGTACGACGGAGGGGGCCGCTCGGGCGCGGGAAAACGTCACTTGTGCCAAGACCGGGGGAATTCCGGGACAACAGCGTGTCGGAACGGCAACACTCGCCCTACCGTGCGTCACCGGCCCCTCACGCGGACAGGGATTCGCCCTCGTCAGCCAGGGCCGCGTCCACATCGCCGTACACGTCGAACAGCCTGCGGACGCCCAGCGCGCCGAGGACCCGGTTGACATGCGACCCGTCGGCCGCGCCCCGGGCGGGCAGCACCAGTCGCAGCCGGCCCTGGCAGGAGCGGATCAGACGGCGGGCGGCGATGAGGACGCCGACGCCGCTGGAATCGCAGAAGAACACCTCGGACAGGTCGAGGACGAGGCAGTGGTGCCCCTCGGCCACCGCGTCGTGCACACGCTGACGCAGCACCGGCGACGTCACCAGATCCAGCTCGCCCGACACCTGGAGCACGGCCCATTCGCCCTGCTCGCCGCCGGTCACTTTGAAGGTCACCACCACGCCCTTCGATCGCCAAAAACGGAAGCAGTCCCTACGCTTCCTTGCAGCGCGGCTGCCCAGCGGCCGTTCCCTGAAACACAACCCGAAAAACGGATCCCTCACAGAAGAGGCTTGTTTTAGTCGACTTCGATCCTGTTCGATCCACTTCAGTCAAGTCTGATCGGAGGGCGGATGGGTAGGCGCGGCCTGACGGCACCCGGCACGAGCGCCGGTGGTCCCCCTACCACCTGCGGCCGGTCAGGGGGCGCACATTGCCACAAAGGGGCGTGCGCCACCGGGCGTGCCGACTACATTCGGGGAGACGGCGGACACAGGCTGGACAGGGCACGGGCGCGGCACATGAGCAGGGGGTGAGGGAGCCGCATGGCGAAAAAGGACGTACCGCCTCGCTGGGACCGCAAGATGCAGCAGCGGCTCGCCCGAGGGGAGGCCGCCGCCCTCGGTGAGCTCTACGACCGGTTCGCCTCCCTCGTGCACGGCCTCGCCCACCGCGTCCTCGGCGACGAACGCGCCGCCGACGGCATCACGCGCGAGGTCTTCGTCCACGTCTGGGAGCATCCGGACGCGTACGACCCCAGACAAGGTCCTCTGCGCACCTGGGTCGCCACGTTGACCCACCGCCTGGCCGTCCAGCGCCTGCGCGCCACCGAGACCGCCGCACTCGCCCGCGAAGGCTCGGGCACCCTGGAGGAGCTGGAGAACAGGGTGCGCCGGGCCTCGGTCGCCGCCCGCGCCGACTACATCGTCCAGTCCATGCCGGTCCCGCTGCGCTCGGCCCTGGAGCGGGCCTACTTCCAGCGCCGCGACTACCGCCAGACCGCCACCGACCTCGGCATCACCGAGGACGAGGCCCGCCGCCGTCTCCGCCTGGGCCTGCAACTCCTGTCCACCGCCCACGACTCCGAGGCACCCGGCGCACCGCCCGGATACAGGGGTGCGGTGTGAACGGGCCGGACCGGTTCGAGGCGTACGACGGCGCGGGCGGTGACGGGCACG
>NZ_DF968283.1:0-15963 GCF_001270025.1 Streptomyces azureus
CTGATGGTGTACGGCGTCGGACTGGTCGTCGGGAACCTGGCCGGCGGGCGCGCGGCCGACCGCGACCGTGACCGTGCCCTGGTCCTCGCCCTGCTCGCGCTCACCCTCACCCTGGCCCTGTTCGGGCTGCTGGCCGGCAACGCGACCGCCTCGGTCGTCCTGGTGTTCGTGATGGGCGTGACCGGGTTCGCCAGTGTGCCCGGGATGATCACGCGGGTCACCGACTACGCGCACGGAGCGGCACTGGCCGCCAGCGCCAACGTGTCCGCGTCCAACGTCGGCAACGCCCTCGGCGCCTGGCTCGGAGGTCTGGCCATCACCGCGAGCCTCGGCTACACGTCACCGCTCTACGTCGGCGCCGGCATCGCCCTGTTGTCCACAGTGGTCATGGTGATCGCCGCCCGGCTCGCGAGACAGCACTCAGTGTGACGAGCCAGGCGCGGGACACAGATGAGGTGCCGACCAGAACCGGTCGGCACCTCATGTGCGGCTGAAGCAAGTGTCCGAGGGGGGACTTGAACCCCCACGCCCGATAAAGGGCACTAGCACCTCAAGCTAGCGCGTCTGCCATTCCGCCACCCGGACCAGGTGTCTGCCGCCTTGCCGGGGTGCTCCCCGAGGCGGCACGCACAACAATACCAAGCTTTCGGAGTGCCTTTCACCTGCGTTTCCCTCGTCCGGACGGCCGCATGGGGGACCCCAGCGCATTCTGTATACGATTAATCTGTATACTGTTGTCACCGATGACTCCTGCTCGGAGGCGACATGGAAGATCTGGATTCCGCGGTGGTGCTGGGCATGGCGGCCCAGGCGCCCGACGGCATAGTGATCATTGACGGCGAAGGACTGATCCGCTACTGGAACCGGGGTGCGGAACGCATCTTCGGGTTCGCGGCGGACGACGTGGACGGCCGCAGTCTGGACGTCATCATCCCCGAGAAGCACCGCAAGCGTCACTGGGACGGCTTCCAGGAGGCCATGGACCGGGGGTCCAGCAAGTACGGGGAGGCGGACCTGCTGAACGTCCCCGCGCTGGCCGCGGACGGCCGCAAGCTGTCCATCGAGTTCAGCGTGGTGCTGCTGCCGGCCCCCGACGGCAGCACGTATTGCGGGGCGGTCATCCGGGACGTCACCGCGCGGCGCGAGCGGGAGCGGGAGCTGATGCGGCGGCGGGCCGAGGCGACGGTCTGAGCCTCGCCGACGACATGCGGAAGCGGCCGTGGCCTTCGGGCCACGGCCGCTTCCGCGTGAAGGGTCAGACGATGACGCCGCTCTCCTTCAGCCGGCCGATGGTCTCCTCGTCGTAGCCCAGTTCGACCAGGACCTCGGAGCTGTGCTCGCCCAGCAGCGGGGCACCGACGACCTCGGGCTTGAAGGAGGAGAACTTCACCGGGCTGCCGACGGTCAGGTACGTCCCACGGCCCTTCTGCTCGACCTCGACGACCGTGCCGCTCTTGCGCAGGTCCTCGTCGTAGGCGATCTCCTTCATGCTCATCACCGGGGCGCAGGGCACCTCCCACTCACGCAGGATGTCCACCGCCTCGTACTTGGTCTTGTCCGCGAGCCACTTCTCGATCTCCTCGAAGATCTCGAAGATGTGGTTCTGGCGGGCGCGCGCGGTCGCGTACTCCGGGTCCTCGGCCCACTCGGGGTGGCCGATCGCCTCGGCGGTGCGCTTCCAGTTCTGCTCCTGGATGGTGAAGTAGATGTAGGCGTTCGGGTCGGTCTCCCAGCCCTTGCACTTGAGCACCCAGCCGGGCTGGCCGCCGCCGCCCGCGTTGCCGCCGCGCGGCACCACGTCGGTGAACTCGCCGTTCGGGTACTGCGGGTACTCCTCCAGGTGGCCGACCCGCTCCAGGCGCTGCTGGTCGCGCAGCTTGACACGGCAGAGGTTGAGCACGGCGTCCTGCATGGAGACGGACACCTTCTGGCCCTTGCCGGTCTTGTTGCGGTCGATGATCGCGGTGAGGATGCCGATCGCCAGGTGCATACCGGTGTTGGTGTCACCGATGGCCGCGCCGGAGATGGTGGGCGGACCGTCCCAGAAGCCGGTGGTGGAGGCGGCGCCGCCCGCGCACTGGGCGACGTTCTCGTAGACCTTGAGGTCGTTCCAGGACGACTGGTCGTTGAAGCCCTTGACCGAGCCGAAGATCAGGCGCGGGTTGAGCTCCTGGATGCGCTCCCAGGAGAAGCCCATGCGGTCCAGGGCTCCCGGGGCGAAGTTCTCCACCAGGACGTCGGCTTCCGTGATGAGCTTCTCCAGGACCTCCTTGCCCTCGGCGGTCTTGGTGTTGATGGCGAGGGAGCGCTTGTTGCTGTTGAGCATGGTGAAGTAGAGCGCGTCCAGGTCCTCGATGTCCCGGAGCTGACGGCGCGTCACGTCGCCGCCGTTGGGACGCTCCACCTTCAGGACGTCGGCGCCGAACCAGGCGAGCATCTGCGTGCAGGCGGGACCGGCCTGGACGCCGGTGAAGTCGATCACCTTGATTCCGGCGAGCGGCTTTTCACTCATGTCTGCTTCCTTTTCGTGAACGTACGCGTACGGGGCGGGGGCTCGAGGTGAGGAGAAGGGTCACTTCTTCGCCGGCGTGATGTTGCCGACGGTGATGCCCTTGGGGTTGAGGTGTGAGATGTGGCCGCTCTCGGTGCCGGCCGAGGGGTCGATCACGCAGTCGATGAGCGCCGGGCCGCCCGAAGCCAGGGCCTCGGTGAGGGCGGCGGTGACCTCGGCAGGCGTGGTGGCGCGGTAGCCCTTGCCGCCGAACGCCTCGATCAGCAGGTCGTGGCGGGCCGCCGACATGAGCGTCGTGGGCGCGGGGGCGTCGTCGTACGGGTTGGTGTCGTCGCCCCGGTAGACACCGCCGTTGTTCATGATCACGGTGACCACGGGGAGCTTGTAACGGCAGATCGTCTCGATCTCGATGCCACTGAACCCGAAGGCGCTGTCGCCCTCGATGGCCACGACCGGGGCGCCGCTCTCGACGGCGGCGGCGATGGCGTAGCCCATGCCGATGCCCATGACGCCCCAGGTGCCGCTGTCGAGACGGTGACGGGGGACGTGCATGTCGATGACGTTGCGCGCGATGTCCAGGGCGTTGGCGCCCTCGTTGACGATGTACGTCTCCGGGTGCTGGTGCACGACGTCGCGTACGGCCTTCAGAGCGCCCATGAACTGCATGGGGTGCGGGTCGGCCTCCAGCCGCTTGGCCATCTTGGCGACGTTCTGCGCCGAGCGCTCCCCGAGCTCGTCCCGCCAGGCCGAAGGGGCCTGGATCTGGCCGGGCTTGGTGCGTTCGGCGAGCGCGTCGAGCACCGACTCGATGTCACCGACGAGCGGTGCGGAGATCGGCTGGTTGCTGTCCATCTCCTTGGGGTCGATGTCGATCTGGATGAACTTGGCATCGGGGTTCCACCCCGTCTGGCCATGGTTGAGCAACCAGTTGAGGCGGGCGCCGACGAGCATCACGACGTCGGCCTTCTTCAGCGCCATGGAACGGGCGGTGGCCGCCGACTGCGGGTGGTTGTCGGGCAGCAGGCCCTTCGCCATCGACATCGGTACGTACGGGATGCCGGTGGACTCGATGAACTCCCGCACTTTGGCGTCCGCCTGGGCATACGCGGCGCCCTTGCCGAGCACCACCAGCGGGCGCTCGGCGGAGGCCAGCAGCTCGATCGCCCGGTCCACGGCCTCCGGCGCGGGCAGCTGGCGCGGAGCGGGGTCGACGAGGCGGCTCAGCGTCTTGTCGCCCTCCGCCTTGGGCATGATGGCGCCGAGCACCGCGGCGGGGATGTCGAGGTAGACACCGCCGGGGCGCCCGGAGATCGCGGTGCGCAGGGCGCGGGCGATGCCGCGGCCGATGTCCTCGACGCGGCTGACCCGGTATGCGGCCTTCACGAAGGGCTGCGCGGCGGCGAGTTGGTCCATCTCCTCGTAGTCGCCCTGCTTGAGGTCGACGAGGTGGCGCTCGCTGGAGCCGGAGATCTGGACCATGGGGAAGCAGTTGGTGGTCGCGTTCGCCAGCGCGACCAGACCGTTGAGGAAGCCCGGTGCCGACACCGTCAGGGCCACGCCCGGCTTCTTGTTGAGGTAGCCGGCGATGGCCGCCGCGTGCCCGGCGTTGCTCTCGTGCCGGAAGCCGATGTAGCGGATGCCCTGCGCCTGGGCGAGGCGGGCCAGGTCGGTGATCGGGATGCCGACCACCCCGTAGATGGTGTCGACGTCGTTCATTTTGAGCGCGTCGACGACCAGGTGGTACCCGTCGGTGAGCTCGGTCGGAACGTCGGCTGCTGCCGCGGTCTCCATAGTCGAGGGGGCGGTCATGGTCCGAGGTCCTCCTTGGGCAGGTCCTGCCGGAGCGGCTACTCCTCTCACCATCCGCAGGGCGCCCGTCCGCGTCCAAGACCCATCGGCGACCAGCCGATAAACAGCATCTATCGAGGGCTGGTGGAGGCCTCGCCAGCTCTCTTGATAGACGGCCGCTATCGGCCGTTCGCCAGTACGTATTGGACGCTCGCCGCAGGCCACCGCAGGCTCGCAGAGGACTGCTTCATCGAACCTGGCGCGAGGGGGTGGGGTCATGGCCGTTCCGGCCGCGGCGTCCGTGCGCGATGCGAACCGGTACCGGCCTCCGAGCGTCACGGGTCTCGTCGACCTCATCGACCGGCAGGTGCGTGAACGCCCGTACGCCCGGGCGCTGGTCGTCACCGGGGACCGGGTGCACCTGTCCTACCGGGGCCTCAGCGGCCTGGCCGACGACATGGCCGAACGGCTCGGCGACACCGGGCTGCGCCGCGGTGAGGCGATCGGTCTGATCGCCGCCAACACCGCCGAGTTCGTGGTCGCGTTGCTCGGCGCGGCGAGAGCCGGTCTGGTGGTCGCCCCGCTGGACCCTGCGCTGCCCTGGTCCGAACTCGCGGCACGGAGCGAGGCGTTGGGAGCGCGGGCGGTTCTTCTGGGAGCACCGGCCGTGGCAGGGGACCCGTTCCCCGTCCCGGTGTGGCCGCTGCGGGTGGACGTCTCCCGGGCCGGGACAGCGGCGGTCGAACTCGCGCCCGGTCCGCCTGTCGTGCCCCATGTCCGTGGTGCGGCAGACGAGTTGGCGGAGAACGACGCGCTCGTCCTGTTCACCGCCGGCACCAGCGACCGGCCGAAGATGGTCCCGCTCACCCAGGCCAACGTGGCCGCGTCCGTCCACTCCCTCTGCGCCACCTACGAGTTGGGGCCCGATGACGCGACGGTCGCGGTGATGCCGTTCTTCCACGGCCACGGACTGTTCGCGGCGCTGCTGGCGTCCCTGGCCAGCGGAGGCTGCGTCCTGCTGCCCGAGCGGGGACGGTTCTCGGCGGGCACGTTCTGGGACGACGTGCGTGCCGCGGCCGCCACCTGGTTCACCGCGGCTCCGGCCATCCACGAGATCCTCCTGGACCGGTCGGAGCGGGAGTACCCGGGCACGCAGGCACCGCCCCTGAAGTTCGTCCGCAGCAGCAGCGCTCCCCTCAACCCGGCGACGCAGCGGGCGCTGGAACGCACGCTGGGCGTGCCTGTGCTGTCCGCGTACGGGATGACCGAGTCCTCGCACCAGGCGGCCAGCGAACCGCTGCCCGGGCGGGGGCTGCTGAAGCACGGGGCGGTGGGACGGCCGACCGGGGTAGAGGTCCGGGTCGTCGACCGGAGCGGGCGGACGTGCCCGGCGGGCGTCGAGGGTGAGGTGTGGGTGCACGGGCCCACCGTCGCCCGGGGCTATCTCGGCGACCGGGAGGGGACGTCGTACACCTTCGTCGACGGGTGGCTGCGCACCGGTGATCTGGGAACGCTGGACGCCGACGGGTATCTGTCGCTGACCGGGCGGATCAAGAACCTGATCAACCGTGGCGGCGAGAAGATCTCGCCTGAGCATGTCGAGGACATCCTCGCCGGCTGCCCGGGTGTCGCCGAGGTGGCCGTGTTCGCCGTGCCCGACGCGGTGTACGGGCAGCGGGTGGGCGCCGCGGTGGTGGTGCGCGAGGGCGAGACCGTCGAGCGCGAGGAGATCCTGCGGTACGGCCGTGACCGGCTTGCCGCGTTCGAGGTGCCCGACCGGATCGAGCTGGTCGCCGCTCTGCCGTACACCGCCAAGGGGGCTCTGGACCGGAAGGCCGTCCAGGCCCGGTACGCGCCGTGACAGGGGCGTTCAGGAGGTGAGCACGCGGTGCTCGGCCGGGAGCGGCCGGGCGAAGAAGTCGTCCAGGGACAGGCCCGTCGCCGCGTTGACGAACGCCCGGGCCGCGACCGAGCCGGGGGTGGCGGCGTGGATCGCCACCGAGACCTGGGCGCCGGCCTCCGGCTCCACCAGGGGCAGCGCCCTCGTACGGCCGATCACCGGCATCGCGCGCAGCCACGTGTGCGGCACGATGCTGGCCCACCCGCCGCCGCCGACATGGGCGTAGAGGGAGGCGATCGAGTCCGTCTCCACCTGGGGGGTCACGACGAACCCCTTCTCCGCGAAGACCGTGTCGGCGATCTGGCGGATCCGCATGTCGGGCGTCAGCAGCGCGAGCGGCAGCTGGGCGGCGTCCGCCCAGGTCACGGTGGTGGACTGGGCCACCGGCTGGTCCTCCGACACCAGCAGCATGTACCGCTCCTGGTACAGGGGGACGACCTGCAAGCCCTCTTGGTCGTCCGGGTCGAAGTGGGCGATGGCCACGTCCAGTTCGTAGTCGCGCAGCTGGCGGTGGAGTTCCTTCGTCGACAGCCGGGAGCGGACCTGCACCTTGGCGAGCGGGTGCGCCGCGCAGAAGGCGGCCACGGGTAGCGCCAGGGTCGTGGACGCCGTGGGGTCCGTGCCGAGCCGGAGCGTCCCGGTGATGCCGGACTGCACGGCGGCCACCTCGGCCTTGAAGGCGTCCTGTTCGGCGAGGATCCGCTTGGCCCAGACGACGAGCCGTTCGCCCTCCGGGGTGAGGCCCTGGTAGTTGTGCCCGCGGTTGATGAGCGTGACGTTCAGCTCCCGCTCCAGTTTGGCGATCGCCGCCGAGAGCGCGGGCTGGGAGACGTAGCAGGACTCCGCCGCGCGGGCGAAGTGCCGTTCCCTCGCCACCGCCACGAAATACTCCAGCTGCCGGAACAGCATGAACGACTCCTCCCTGTCCGGGGCCGCGTCCCACCTGCTCCATACTGTATGCAGTATGGCGGTGATGTACAGGGGTGGCAACCCTGTTGATCTCCCCGCGTGCCCGGATCGCCACCCCTCGCATCGCCGGGCGCGGGTCAGCGCAGGAGCTTCACCGCGGCCACCACGAGCGGGTCCAGCCCGTCCGCCCCGGCGTCGACGAACGCGTGGAGCCGGGCGCGCATCCGCGGGTCCCAGAACCTGCCGATGTGTCCGGCGACCGCCTCGGCGGCCTCCTCCCCCGGCAGGTGTCCGAGGTTCCTCGCGATGTCGTTCGCCATCCTGAGTTCCGACGGCACGGTCGCTGTCATCTCAGTCCACCACCGTCACGAGGTCGTTCTCGGTGACGTCCGTGTCGGTGTGCCGGTCGGGGCGCGCGAGCGCCACCTGTACGGCGGTCACCTTGTACTCCGGGCAGTTGGTCGCCCAGTCGGAGTTCTCCGTGGTCACCACGTTGGCGCCGGTGACGGGATGGTGGAACGTGGTGTACACGACCCCGGTCGGCATGCGGTCGGAGATCTCCGCGCGCAGGGTGGTCTGCCCGACGCGGCTGGCCAGGGTGACCATGTCACCGTCGTTGATGCCGCGGACCTCGGCGTCGTGCGGGTGGAGTTCCAGGACGTCCTCGGGATGCCAGGCGACGTTGCCGGTTCGGCGGGTCTGCGCGCCGACGTTGTACTGGCTGAGGATGCGGCCCGTGGTGAGGACCAGCGGGAAGCGCCGGGTGCTGCGCTCGGCCGTGGGCACGTAGGCGGTGACCACGAACTTGCCCTTGCCTCGCACGAATTCGTCCACGTGCATGATGGGCGTGCCCTCCGGCGCCTGCTCGTTGCACGGCCACTGGACGCTGCCGAGCTTGTCCAGCAACTCGAAGGAGACCCCGGTGAACGTCGGGGTGACCGAGGCGATCTCGTCCATGATCCGGCTCGGATGGTCGTACGCCATCGGGTAGCCCATGGCGGTGGCGATCTCGCTGACGATCTGCCACTCGTGCTTGCCCGTCTTCGGCTTCATCACCGCGCGCACCCGGTTGATCCGGCGTTCGGCGTTGGTGAAGGTGCCGTCCTTCTCCAGGAAGGACGCCCCGGGCAGGAAGACGTGCGCGAACTTGGCGGTCTCGTTGAGGAACAGGTCCTGGACCACGACGAGTTCCATCGCTTCGAGCGCGGCGGTGACGTGCTGGAGGTTGGGGTCGGACTGGGCGATGTCCTCGCCGTGCACGAAGAGGCCCTTGAAGGTGCCGTCGATCGCCGCGTCGAACATGTTGGGGATGCGAAGGCCCGGTTCGGCGAGGAGAGTTCCGCCCCAGAGGTTCTCGAAGACCGTGCGGACGGCGTCGTCGGAGACGTGCCGGTAGCCGGGCAGTTCGTGCGGAAAGGAGCCCATGTCGCAGGAACCCTGCACGTTGTTCTGGCCGCGCAACGGGTTCACGCCGACGCCGTCCCGGCCGATGTTGCCGCACGCCATCGCGAGATTGGCCATCCCCATGACCATCGTCGAGCCCTGGCTGTGCTCGGTGACGCCGAGGCCGTAGTAGATGGCCCCGTTGGGCGCCTCGGCGTACAGCCGTGCGGCGGCCCGGAGTTCGCCGGCCGGCACGCCGGTGATCTCCTCGACCGCCTCCGGGCTGTTCTCCGGGCGGGCGATGAACTCGGCCCAGTCGTCGAAGCCTTCGCACCTGGCGTCCACGAACGACCGGTCGACCAGGCCCTCGGTGACGACCACGTGCGCCATGGCGTTGACGACGGCGACGTTGGTGCTGGGCCTGAGCTGGAGGTGGTGCTGGGCCTCGATGTGCGGCGAGCGCACCAGGTCGATACGGCGGGGGTCCACGACGATGAGCTTGGCGCCCTCGCGCAGCCGGCGCTTCATCCGGGAGGCGAACACCGGGTGCCCGTCGGTGGGGTTGGCGCCGATGACCACGATGACGTCGGACTGCGCGACCGAGCGGAAGTCCTGGGTGCCGGCGGACTCGCCGAAGGTCTGCTTGAGTCCGTATCCCGTCGGGGAGTGGCAGACCCGGGCGCAGGTGTCGACGTTGTTGTTGCCGAAGGCCGCGCGGACCATCTTCTGTACGACGTAGACCTCCTCGTTGGTGCAACGCGAGGAGGTGATGGCGCCGACCGCGCTGGAGCCGTACCGGTCCTGGATCTCACGCATGCGGCGGGCGACCGTGCCGATCGCCTCGTCCCACTCGACCTCGCGCCAGGGGTCGGTGATCCTGTCGCGGACCATGGGCTTGAGTTGCCGGTCGGGGTGGGTGGCGTAGCCGAAGGCGAAGCGGCCCTTCACGCAGGAGTGGCCCTCGTTCGCGCCGCCGTCCTTGTAGGGCACCATGCGCACCAGCTCGTCGCCGCGCAGTTCGGCCTTGAAGGAGCAGCCCACACCGCAGTACGCGCAGGTCGTGACAACCGACCTGGTGGGCATGCCGAGTTCCACGACCGAGCGCTCCTGGAGCGTCGACGTCGGGCAGGCCTGGACGCAGGCCCCGCAGGAGACGCACTCGGAGTCCATGAAGGTCTCTCCGGCGCCCGGCGAGACCTTGGAGTCGAAGCCGCGGCCCTCGATGGTGAGCGCGAAGGTGCCCTGCACCTCACCGCACGCCCGGACGCAGCGGGAGCAGGCGATGCACTTGGAGGGATCGAAGTCGAAGTAGGGGTTGGACGTGTCCTTCTCGGCGTCGAGGTGGTTCTCGCCCTCGTAGCCGTAGCGGACCTGCCTCAGACCCACCACGCCGGCCATGTCCTGCAGTTCGCAGTCGCCGTTGGCCGGGCAGGTGAGGCAGTCGAGCGGGTGGTCGGAGATGTAGAGCTCCATGACGCCCTGGCGGAGCTTTGCCACCTTCGGCGTCTGGGTGCTCACCTTCATGCCGTCGGCGCACGGCGTGGTGCAGGACGCCGGGGTGCCGCGCCGACCGTCGATCTCCACCACACACAGGCGGCAGGAGCCGAATGCCTCCAGGCTGTCGGTGGCGCACAACTTGGGGATGTCGACACCGGCCTGTGCGGCGGCGCGCATCACAGAGGTTCCCTCCGGGACGGCGACCGGCATGCCGTCGATCTCCACCGACACCGTCGCCGGGCCGGGCCGCCCGGGGGTTCCGAAGTCTGGTTCCTTGAGCAGGCTCATGCCGTGCCCTCCGTCGCTCGTACGGGGTGGATCTCCAGCAGCCGACGGCCGCCGAGGAAGTCGTCGGGGAAGTGAGCGAGGGCGCTGCGGACGGGCATAGGCGTCAGCCCGCCCATCGCGCACAACGAGCCTTCGGTCATCAGGTCGCACAGGTCTTCCAGCAGGGCCAGGTTCTCGTCCCGGTGCGCGCCGGCCACGATCTTGTCGATCACCTCGACGCCCCGCACCGAACCGACCCGGCAGGGTGTGCACTTGCCGCAGGACTCCTCGGCACAGAACTCCATCGCGAAGCGGGCCTGGGCGGCCATGTCGACGGTGTCGTCGAAGACGACGACGCCGCCGTGCCCGAGCATCGCGCCGGCCTCGGCGAACGCCTCGTAGTCCATCGGCAGGTCGAACAGGGACGTCGGCAGATAGGCGCCGAGCGGGCCGCCGACCTGCACCGTGCGCACCGGGCGTCCGGTGTGGGTCCCGCCGCCGTACTCCTCGACGAGTTCGCGCAGGGTGATACCGAAGGCGGTCTCCACGATGCCGCCGCGGGCGATGTTGCCGCCGAGCTGGAAGACCTGGGTGCCGCGCGAGCGGCCGACGCCGAGGTCCTGGTAGGCCTTCGCGCCGTGGGCCAGGACCATGGGCACGGTGGTCAGGGTGAGGACGTTGTTCACCACGGTCGGTTTGCCGAACAGGCCCTCGATCGCGGGGATCGGTGGTTTCGCGCGGACCATGCCCCGCTTGCCCTCCAGGCTCTCCAGCATGGAGGTCTCCTCGCCGCAGATGTACGCGCCGGCGCCGACGCGGACGTGCAGGTCGAAGTCGAGCGAGGAGCCGAGGACGCCCTTGCCGAGCCAGCCGTGCTCGCGGGCGATGCCGATCGCCCGGCGCATCGTGGCCACGGCGTCGGGGTATTCGGAGCGGATGTATATGTAGCCCTCGCTTGCGCCGACCGCGTGCGCGGCGATGGTCATGCCTTCGATGAGCAGGAACGGGTCGCCCTCCATGACCATGCGGTCGGCGAAGGTGCCGCTGTCTCCCTCGTCGGCGTTGCAGCAGACGAACTTCAGCTCGTCGGCGCAGTCGAGCACCGTCTTCCACTTGATGCCGGCCGGGAATCCGGCGCCGCCTCGGCCGCGCAGCCCGGAGGCGGTGACCTCGGCGACGACGTCGGCGGGGGCCAGCTCCAACGCGGCCCGTAGCCCGGCGAGGCCGCCGTGCTCGACGTAGTCCTTCGTCGACAGGGGGTCGGTGACCCCGACCCTGGCGAAGGTGACGCGGTTCTGGCGGGCGAGCCACGGCAGTTCGTCCACGATGCCGAGCCGCAGCGGATGGTCCGCCCCGTCGAGCATGCCGGCGGCGAGGAGTCCCGCCACGTCCTCGGGGGCCACCGGGCCGTAGCCGAGGCGTCCTTGCGGGGTCACGACCTCGACGAGCGGCTCCAGCCAGAGCATGCCGCGCGATCCGTTGCGTATGACGTCGATGTCGAAGTCGCCGCGGGCGGCGGCGTCTTGGAGCGCCTGGGCGACCTCGTCCGCGCCGACGGACCTGGCCGCCGAGTCGCGGGGAACGTAGACCGTGGCCGCGGAGTGCGAGGAGTTGTTCATGAGGAGACCGTCCCGTTGAGGATCGAGCTCAGTCGGGCGGGGCCGACTCGTCCGTACAGCCGGCCGTTCGCCTCCACCGACGGGCCGAGGGCACAGTTGCCGAGACAGAAGACCTGCTCGACGGTGACCGAGCCGTCGGCCGTCGTCTCCCCCAAGGTCAGTCCGGACTCACGGGCGTGGCGCACCAGGCTGTCGGCACCCAGGGCCTGGCAGGCCTCGGCGCGGCAGATGCGTACGGTGGTGCGTCCCGCGGGCTCACGGCGGAAGTCGTGGTAGAAGGTCACCACCCCGTGGACGTCCGCCCGGGAGAGGTTGAGTTCCTCGGCGAGCACCGGGATCGCCTCCTGCGGCACATGGCCCAACTCGGCCTGTACGGCGTGCAGTACGGGCAGCAGCGCGCCGCGCTGGTCCCGGTGACGGGCCACCACCCCCCGGACCACGCTCTCGACCGACACATCACTCCCGCTGGTCGTCATGATCGCTTCGCCTTCCGTCACACGGGTCCCCGGCGAGGGTTGCAGGAGACTGAGACAATACCCCATACAGGCTTCTGTATACAGAACTCAATCGCAGAGATCGCTGCACCGCCAGAGGTGCGTCGCGTTGCATACAAAAACCTGTATGCTGGCATCGTCGTCGGCAACCCCCTCGACCGCATCCACTTGGCAGAGCCGCCGTCCTGCTGGCTCCGGCGGCAGAACGGGACAACCATGCGCGAGGCACTCACGGCCGCAGCGTCCCGGCGCGTCACCCGCCCGGCACCGCTGCGCCAGGCCGTGTACGACGCCCTGACCGAACTGATCATCAGCGGTTCCCTCAAGCCCGGCCAGCACCTGGTCGAGGCCGAACTCGCCGAACACCTCGGCGTCAGCCGACAGCCGGTCCGCGAGGCCCTCCAACGACTGCAGACCGCCGGCTGGGTCGACCTGCGGCCCGCCCAGGGCGCCTTCGTCCACTCCCCCACCGAGGAGGAGGCCGCCCAACTCCTCGGCGTCCGCGCGGTACTGGAGACCTACTCGGCCCAACTCGCCGCGCAGAACGCCAAGCCCGAGGACGTCGAGCGCCTCTGGGAGCTCCAGCAGGAGGGCGTCGACGCGCTCGCCGAGGGCGACGTCGAACGCCTGGTCGCGGCCAACACCGCCCTGCACGACTTCATCACCTCCGTGGCCGGCAACGCCGTCCTGGCCGAACTGATCGGCCAGGTGGGCCAGAAGGTGCGCTGGTACTACACACCCATCGCCAAGCCCCGCGGCAAGGATGCCTGGAACGAGCACAGCCAGCTCATCACGGCCATCGCCAAGGGCGACGCGGACCGGGCGGGCGAGATCATGCGCAGGCACACCGAGCGCACGACCGACTTCTACCGCCGGCAGCTCCCCGCCGGGACGAGTCAGGACTGACATCTCCGGCGCGGCGCGGTTCAGGACGAGGCGAGCGACTCGGCGGGGCGGCGAGCGACCCCGTGGGACATGTCGACGACCGGGGGACGCAGGACCCCGGTACCGGCGGCGGCCCGCAGTTCGAGCAGCCACGGCAGCACTCTGCGCAGCACGGTGTCGAGCCCGCCGCCGTCCCCGCCGAGCATCGCGTCGACGGGGACCAGGACCGGGTCGGCGAACACCGTGGACGTCGCGCTGCCGCGCGGCCCGGCACCCCCGGCCCGGGCCGGGACGAACAGGTCCGGGGCGTGCGCCGGAACCAGCCAGAGGCTCATCCCGTCCGGCACGGCGAGCGGCCGCGAGGACCAGACGTAACTGTCGGCCTCGCCCGCCGCGACCACCTGGTGCTTACGGGCCCGCAGCGCGACCACGTCGCCGGTGCGGGCGGCGACGGAGCGGGGCACGAGGAGCTGGGCCTCCAGCTCCTGTCCGCCGACGCCGCCCGCCGACTCCGCCCCCTCGACGTACCCCTCCGCCGTCTCCGCGAGGGCGAGGCTGCTGAGGTGCCGCCCGGCGGCGATCTCGCCGCGCACCCAGGGGCTGCCGTGCGACTCGATGACGGCGACCGCCGTGTAGTGGGACTGGAGCACGGCCGCCGTCGCCGGGCAGACGCGCGCGATCCGGGCCACCACCTCCACGGCTTCCGGCAGCCCCCGTCCACCACCACCGAACTCGGCGGAGACGGTGAGCCCCAGCAGCCCGGCGCGACCGAGGGCCGTCACGGAACCGCGGGGAAACCTGCCCTCGCCGCCGGTCACGCCGGCGGAGGGTTCGATGACGCTGGTCAGGACTTCTGAAAGAGCGGTGCGGTACGACACGGGGTGACCCCCTCGGGAGCGACTGCTGGTCCACCGTCGAGCGACGATTGCATACAGTATTCTGCATTCGCTAGCAGGACGCCAGAGGTGAGTCCGGGCGACTTTCGAAAGTCCCGCAACGCCGGTCCGAGCTTTACCGTCTATTGCATACTGAACTCAGTATCTCGTAGCCAATGTTTGGTCTCAGTAGTCGAACGAGGGAGAAGGGCCCATGCCCGACACGCCCACCGTGGCCGTCCGCAGCCCGATCACGCGGCCCGCCCCACTGCGCCAGGCGGTCTACGACGCCCTCACCGAACTGATCGTCAACGGCTCACTGAAACCCGGACAGCATCTCGTCGAGGCCGAACTCGCCGCAGACCTCGGCGTGAGCCGCCAGCCGATCCGCGAAGCGCTGCAACGGCTGCACACCGCGGGCTGGGTCGACCTGCGCCCCTCCCAGGGGGCATTCGTCCACTCCCCCACCGTGGAGGAGTGCACCCAGCTCCTGAGCGTCCGGGCCCTCCTCGAAACCCACTCCGCGCACGGCGCCGCCCGACACGCCACCCCCCGGGACGTCGCCCGGCTGTGGGAACTTCAGCAGACCGGTCTCGCCGCTCTCGCGGCCGGCGACGCCCGGGCCATCGTGGAGGCCAACGCCGCCCTGCACGGGCACATCACCGGGCTCTCCCGCAACGCGGTCCTCGCCGAACTCATCCCCCAGGTCGACCGACGTGTGCGCTGGTACTACATGCCCATCGCCACACCGCGCGGCAAGGACGCCTGGAACGAGCACGCCCGAATCATCGAGGCCATCGGCGAAGGCGCCCCCGACCGCGCCGAGGAGCTCATGCGCCGGCACACCCGGAACACCACCGACTTCTACTGCCGGCAGATCGCCGCGGTGGCCGGCCGGAGCGCCTGAACACTTACGACCTCGGGGGAAATAGGGAGTGGATCAAGGAGCGGCGTCTGGTGCGTGCGATCGCAAGGCGCCGGGATGTCCTCGTAGCGGAGCTACTAGGACATTTCGGCAACGCCGCGAGCGTGCGTGCCAGACGCCGCGACGCCGCTCACTTTTTCCCCCGAGGTCGTTAGGCCGGGAGGAGTTCAGGACCGCGGGTCGATCTCCCGCAGCAGCCCGGTGGTCACGTCGAAGACGAAGCCCCGTACGTCGTCGGTGTGGGGCAGGAACGGCGACGTGCGCACCCGCTGCATCGACTGCCGTACGTCCTGGTCGACGTCCCGGAACGCCTCCACCGCCCAGGCCGGACGCTGGCCGACCTCCATCTCCAGCTCGTGCCGGAAGTCCTCGGTCAGGGTCTGCAGTCCGCAGCCGGTGTGGTGGATGAGGACGACGCTACGGGTGCCGAGCGCGCGCTGACTGATCGTCAGGGAGCGGATCGTGTCGTCGGTGACCACACCGCCGGCGTTACGGACCGTGTGACAGTCGCCGAGTTCCAGGCCCAGTGCGGCGTGCAGGTCGATACGGGCGTCCATACAGGCCACGACGGCCACCCGCAGGACCGGCCGGGCTCCCATGCCCGGGTCGACGAATCCGGCGGCATAAGCGCGGTTGGCTTCCACGAGCCGGTCGATGACCGTGCCGGAGCCGGGGGCACTGCGGGCGGGCTGGGCGGTACGGGGTGCTGATGTCGACATGCTGGGCTACCTCACTCCGGTCGGGTTCGGACGGGAACCGTCCCGGGCGGTGCGGTCCGCATCTCGCCCGGGACGGAGTGGAAGCGGTGTCGGTCAGATCACTCCCTGCGTCTTCAGGAGCGGCAGCTCTTCGTGGGCGAGGCCGAGTTCGCCGATGAGGATTTCTTCGGTGTGCTGGCCGAGGAGGGGT
>NZ_DF968284.1:0-14374 GCF_001270025.1 Streptomyces azureus
GCTCCGGCTCCGGCTCCGGCTCCGGCCGCACAGCAACCCCCGGCTCAGCAGCCCAACACCCCGTCCACCCCCGCGCCCAACGCACAGGACGGCTACGGATTCCCGCACCCCGGCGCGCCCGCCCCGGCCACACCCAACCCCCGGGCCGGATACGGCTTCCCCCACCCCGGCGTGCCCCCGCAGGCCCAGGCCCAGCCGCAGCCCGAAGGGCAAGGGCAGCCTCCGCAGCCCGTGGACCCGCGGACCGGGGCCGCCTGGCCGCAGCCCATGCAGCACGACCAGCGGCAGCCGACCAACCCGGGGGCCGCGCCGCTCGGTTACACCGCCGCCGTGGAGTTGTCGTCCGACCGGCTGCTCAACAGCAAGAAGCAGAAGGCGAAGAGCAGCCGTCCGGTGGCCGGCGGCGGTCGGTTCAAGATCGGTGGGAAGAAGGAGGAGGCCGAGCGGCAGCGGAAGCTGGAGCTGATCCGTACGCCCGTGCTCTCCTGCTACCGGATCGCCGTGATCAGCCTCAAGGGCGGTGTCGGCAAGACGACCACGACCACCGCGCTCGGCTCCACGCTCGCCACCGAGCGGCAGGACAAGATCCTCGCGATCGACGCCAACCCGGACGCGGGAACCCTCGGACGCCGCGTGCGCCGCGAGACCGGGGCCACCATCCGTGACCTCGTCCAGGCGATCCCGCACCTCAACTCGTACATGGACATCCGGCGGTTCACCTCCCAGGCGCCGTCCGGTCTGGAGATCATCGCCAACGACGTCGACCCGGCCGTGTCCACGACGTTCAACGACGAGGACTACCGGCGCGCGATCGACGTGCTGGGCAAGCAGTACCCGGTCATCCTCACCGACTCCGGTACCGGTCTGCTCTACAGTGCCATGCGCGGTGTGCTGGACCTCGCCGACCAGCTCATCATCATCTCGACGCCGTCGGTGGACGGTGCGAGCAGCGCGAGTACGACGCTGGACTGGCTGTCGGCGCACGGGTACGCCGATCTCGTCGCCCGGTCCATCACCGTCATCTCCGGGGTGCGCGAGACCGGCAAGATGATCAAGGTCGAGGACATCGTGTCGCACTTCGAGACGCGCTGCCGGGGCGTCATCGTCGTGCCGTTCGACGAGCATCTCGCCGCCGGTGCCGAGGTCGACCTCGACATGATGCGGCCGAAGGTGCGGGAGTCGTACTTCAACCTCGCGGCGATGGTCGCCGAGGACTTCGTCCGTCACCAGCAGATGCACGGTCTGTGGACCTCCGACGGCAACCCGCCGCCGGTGGCCGCCCCGCCGCTGCCCGGCCAGCCCGTCCCGGGCCAGCCCCAGCCTCCGTATCCCGGCCAGCTGCCCGGCGCCGGGCAGCCGGTTCCCGGCCAGCAGGTCCCGGGCCAGCCGGGCCCGTACCCCCAGCAGCCGCAGCCCGGACAGCCGTACCCCCAGCCCGCCCAGCCAGGGCAGCCGTACCCGCAGGCCGCAGGCCAGCCGCCCTACCCGCAGCCCGGGCATCCGGGACAGCCAGGACAGCCGGCCGCGCAGCCCGGGCAGCCGTACCCCCAGCCCGGCCAGCCCCCGGCAGCGCCCCCGCAGCCTGGATACGGCTACCCGCAGCCAGGCCAGCCCGGTCAGCCCGGTCAGCCCGGTTACGGCTACCCGCAGCCCGGTCAGCCCGGTTACCCGGCGCAGTCCGACGGGCAGACCCCGCCGCCTGCGCCGCCGTCGCAGTAATCGCCTCACCCGATCGGCCCCTTTCGAGGGGCCGATCCCGTTCGTGGCCCGCGCCGTTCCCACTCGGTGCGGGCCACGGCGCGTTCCGGGGCGAAAACCGTTGCCACGCCCTGGCCAGGAGGGCGTCAGTGGTCTCGACCAATGGCCGCGAAAAGCTCGCCAATTCGTTATTTCCGCAGGCCACAAGGGGTCCATGTGCCGTTGACGGTAGAGATGGCCGCTGATAGACACACTCATCATCCATCTGACGCCTGATCAACCTGACACCTGATCAACCCGTCCTTCCCGTCCGAGCGATGACGCGAGGTCCGACCATGGGCACGAAAGATCAGACACGCAGCCTCCCGCGCGGCCTCAGGCTCGTCGCCGTGGCCGGAGCGGGCGCGCTCACCCTCACCGCCGGTCTCGCGACTCCGCTCGACCCGGCGCCCCGGCAGGCCCGGGCGGCCGACGACGGCAAGAAGGTGCTGACCGTCGCTGTGGCGCAGAGCGTGGACTCACTCAGCCCGTTCCTGGCGGTCCGGCTGCTCAGTACGAGCATTCACCGGCTCATGTACGAGTACCTGACGAACTACGACCCCAAGGACAACCACGCCGTCCCGGGCCTGGCCACCAAGTGGGAGCCGTCGCCGGACAAGCTGACCTGGACGTATACGATCCGCTCGAACTCCAAGTGGTCGGACGGCAAGCAGGCCACGGCCGAGGACGCGGCGTGGACGTTCAACAAGATGATGACCGACTCCGGCGCGGCCACGGCGAACGGCAGTTACGTCGGCAACTTCCGGAAGGTGACGGCGCCCAGCCCGACCAAGCTGGTCATCGAGCTGAAGAAGCCGCAGGCCACGATGACCGCACTCGATGTGCCGATCGTGCCGAAGCACGTGTGGGAGAAGGTCTCGGACTTCTCCGAGTTCAACAACGACAAGAGCTTCCCGGTGGTGGGCAACGGGCCGTTCGTGCTGACCGGGTACAAGGCCGACAGCTACGTCCGGCTCAAGGCCAACAAGAGCTTCTGGCGCGGGGCTCCGAAGTTCGACGAGCTGGTCTTCCGGTACTACAAGGACCAGGACGCGGCGGTGTCGGCGCTGCGCAAGGGCGAGGTGTCGTTCGTCGCCGGTTCACCGTCCCTGACGCCCGCTCAGGCGGCATCCCTGGAGGGCGCGGAGAACATCAAGGTCAACGACGCCCCCGGCCGCCGTTTCTACGCCCTCGCCACCAACCCGGGCGCGAAGGCGAAGAACGGCGAGAAGTTCGGTGACGGCCATCCGTCCCTGCTGGACCAGCGGGTGCGGAACGCGCTGTTCAAGGCCGTCGACCGCAAGGCCGTCATCGACAAGGTGTTCCAGGGGCACGCCGTCGAGGGCGAGGGCTACATCCCGCCGCGCTTCTCGCAGTACTTCTGGAAGCCGTCCGGCAGCCAGAAGCTGACGTACGACCCGGCCGAGGCGGCCCGGATGCTCGACCAGGCGGGGTACAAGAAGAACGGCGACGGCAAGCGCGTCGGCAAGGACGGCAAGCCCATCACCTACCGGGTCCTGTGCCACGCCACCGACCCAAACGACAAGGCGGTCGGCAAGTACCTCCAGGAGTGGTGGGGCAAGCTCGGCATCGGCGTCCGGCTCAACTGCCTGGACAACGTGACCGACCCCTGGCTCGCCGGCAAGTACGACCTGGCCTTCGACGGCTGGTCGGTCAACCCGGACCCGGACTTCGTGCTGTCCATCCACACCTGCGGGGCGCTCCCGGCGACCCCGGAGGACACGGGCGCGACCGACAACTTCATCTGCGACAAGACGTACGACGAGCTCTACGCCCGCCAGCTCGCCGAGTACGACCCCGCCAAACGGGCGGACATCGTCAAGCAGATGGAGTCGCGGCTGTACGGCCTCGGGTACATGAACGTCATGGCGTATCCGAACGCGGTCGAGGCCTACCGGACGGACCAGATCAAGTCCATCACGACCATGCCGGCGAAGGCGGGGAACATCTACGGCCAGGACGGTTACTGGAGCTGGTGGTCGGCGGTCCCGGCGGAGTCGAGTGGCTCGTCGGACAGCGCGTCGTCGACGGGGGTCGTGGCCGGGATCGTCGGAGGTGTCGTGGTCCTCGCCGGGCTCGGCGTCTTCGCGGCGATGCGGCGGCGCTCCACCGCCGAGGACCGCGAGTAGAGCGGGCGAGCGGAACTCATGACCGCTGACGCGACACCCGCGCTGGTCGAGGAGAGGAAACCGGCGGCCGGCCCCCGGGCACGCAGGAGCTCCGCGTATCCGCGGTACCTCGCGGGCAAGGTTGCGGGCGCGGCCGTATCTCTGCTGGCCGTGCTCGTCACCAGCTTCTTCCTCTTCCGGCTGATCCCCGGCGACCCCGTGAAGACCATGACGGGCGGCCGTCAGGTCTCGGCCGAGCAGCTGGCGGCATACCGCGAGGAGTTCGGGCTCGATCTTCCGCTGTGGCGGCAGTTCACGGACTACTGCGGCAAGGCGCTCACCGGCGACTTCGGGACGTCGTACCAGTTCCGTGCCCCCGTCGTGGACAAGATCACCGAGGCGCTGCCGAACACCCTGCTGCTGACCGGGACCGCCTTCGTCCTCTACACCGCGCTGGGCATCTTCCTCGGCACCCGGTCGGCATGGCGGCGCGGCGGGCTCGGCGACCGGATCAACACCGGCCTGGCGCTGACCCTGTACTCCATTCCGTCCTTCTGGCTCGGGCTGCTGCTGATCATCGTGCTGTCGGTGGGCATCGGCCCGATCCCGGGCATGTTCCCCACCGGTGGCATGGAGTCGGGCGGCGAGGAGGGCTTCGCGTACGTCCTCGACGTGGCGCACCATCTGGTACTGCCGGTGGTGACGCTGGTGGCCGTGGAGTACGGGCAGACACTGCTGGTCACCCGGTCGGCGCTGCTGGACGAGATGGGCAGCGACTATCTGACGACCGCGCGGGCCAAGGGGCTGCGCGACGACCTGGTGCGGCGCCGGCACGCCGTACCGAACGCGCTGCTGCCGACCGTGACGCTGATCTTCATCAACCTCGGCCGGACGGTGGCGGGCGTGATCCTGGTCGAGACGGTGTTCTCCTGGCCGGGCCTGGGCGGACTGTTCTACCAGGCGCTGAGCGTGCCCGATCTGCCGCTGGTGCAGGGGCTGTTCTTCGTGTTCGCCGCCGCGGTGATCGTGATGAACACCCTCGCCGACCTGGTCTATCCGCTGCTGGACCCCCGGGTGGCCCGATGACGACGACGACCGGCACGGGCACGAGCCCGCGCGCCCTCGCCCGGCAGCGGCGCCGGGCCTCCGTCGCGCGCTTCTGGCGGCAGTACCGCGCCGAACGGGCGGGGCTGTTCGGCCTGACCGCGCTCGCCCTGTGCGCGCTGCTGGCGCTGTTCGCGCCGCTGTTCGTCGGCTCCGACGTGAGCAGTGTGACCGACGCGCCGGGGCGTCCGATGCAGAGCCCGAGCGCCGAGTTCCCGCTCGGCACGGACCAGTTCGGCCGGGACCTGCTGGGCCTGGTGGTCTGGGGTTCGCGGGTGTCGCTGCTGGTGGGGCTGCTCGCGGCCGTGCTGTCGGTGGCGATCGGCACCCTGATCGGGGTCACGGCGGGGCACTTCAAGGGCTGGTACGCGACGGTGATGATGCGGATCACCGACTGGTTCCTGGTCATGCCGACCCTGGTGCTGGCGATCGCCCTGGCCACCGTGATGTCCCGCTCGCTGACCACGACCGTGGTCGCGATCGGCGTCACCACCTGGCCGACCACGGCCCGGCTGGTGCGGGCGCAGACCCTCGCCGTGGAGACGCGGCCGTACATCGAGCGGGCGAAGGCGCTCGGCGGCGGGCACTGGCACATCATGTCCCGGCACGTGCTGCCCAACGTGATGCCGCTGGTGCTGGCGCAGACGACCCTGATCATCTCCTCGGCCATCCTCGCCGAGGCGACGCTGGCCTTCCTGGGCCTCGGTGACCCGACCGTCGTGTCGTGGGGCGGGCTGCTCCAGGACGCGCGCGAGGCGGGCGCGGTCAGCGCCGGGGACTGGTGGTACCTGGTGCCGCCGGGCATCGCCATCGCCGTGGTGGCGCTGGCGTTCACGCTGTGCGGGCGGGCCGTGGAGTCCGTCCTCAACCCCAGGCTGGGGGTGTCGCGGTGACTCTGCTCGACGTCAGGGACCTGACGGTGACGTACGCGGGCGGGGCGGCCGCCGTGCGCGGGGTGGACCTGCGCCTGAACGCCGGCCAGAAGCTCGGCCTCGCCGGGGAGTCCGGCTGCGGCAAGTCCACGCTGGCGCTGGCCCTGCTGCGGCTGCTGCCCGCCGGGACCCGCATCACGGGTCAGGTCCTGCTCGACGACGAGGACGTGCTGGCGATGAAGTGGGGCCGGGTGCGGGCGGTCCGCTGGGCCGGGGCCTCGGTGGTGTTCCAGGGCGCGATGCACTCCCTGAACGCCGTGCACCGCGTCGGCGACCAGATCGCCGAGCCGATCCTGCTGCACCGGAAGGCCACCCCGGCCGGCGCGAAGAAGAGGACCGGGGAGCTGCTGGAGCAGGTCGGCCTGCCGGCGGCCCGCGCGGACGCCTATCCGCACGAGCTGTCCGGCGGGCAGCGCCAGCGCGTCATGATCGCCATGGCGCTGGCCTGCGATCCGCGGCTGATCATCGCCGACGAGCCGACCACCGCGCTCGACGTGATGATCCAGGCGCAGATCCTCCGGCTCATCGAACAGCTCGTCGCGGACCAGGACCTGGGCCTGATCATGATCAGCCACGACCTGGCGGTCCTCGCCGACACCTGCGACCGGCTCGCGGTGATGTACGCGGGCCGGGTGGTCGAGGAGGGCCCGGCCCGGCAGGTGTACGAGGACGCCCGGCATCCGTATGCCAGGGCCCTGTCGGCCGCGTTCCCGCGCATCGGCGACCCGGCCTCCCGGTTCGCGCCGCAGGGGCTGCCCGGTGACCCGCCCGACCCGGCGGCACTGCCGTCCGGCTGTACGTTCCATCCGCGCTGCCCGGTGGCGCTGGAGTCCTGCCCCGAGCAGGACCCGGTGCTGCGCGAGGCGGGGCCGGAGCGCCGGGCGGCGTGCGTCCTGGTCGGGCCTCCGGGGGACGGGGACCGGACCTTGGACGAGCGGGCGGCGCAGGACCCGGAGGCCCTTGAGGAAGCGAGGCCCAGCACGCCATGACCACGTCCCCCACGGCTCCCGACGTCACCACGGCACCTCTGCTGAGCGCCCGGGACCTGCACGTCACCTTCCCCGGCCGGCACGGCGGCCCCCGGGCCCGCGCGGTGGACGGGGTCGACCTCGACATCCGGCCCGGCGAGATCGTCGCGCTGGTCGGCGAGTCCGGCTGCGGCAAGACGACCCTGGCCCGCAGTCTGCTGGGCCTGGTCGAGCCGGCCTCGGGCCGGGTCACCTTCGACGGCCGCCCGCTGGAGTACTCCGGCCGGTCCCTCAAGGCGTACCGCAAGCGCGTCCAGCTGGTCCTCCAGGACCCGAGCGGCTCGCTCAACCCGCGGCACACGGTGTACGACGCGGTCGCCGAGGGCCTGCGCATCCACGGCTACGGCGGTGACGAACGGACGGCCGTAGCCGAGGCCCTGTCCCGGGCCGGGCTACGTCCCCCGGAGCGCTTCTTCCTGCGCTATCCGCACGAACTGTCGGGCGGGCAGCGCCAGCGGGTCGTCATCGCGGGCGCGCTCGTCCTGGAACCCGAACTCCTCGTCGCCGACGAGCCGGTGGCGTCCCTCGACGCCTCCGTACGCGGTGAGATCCTCGCCCTGCTGCTGCGGCTGCGCACCGACCTGGGCCTGTCCGCGCTGGTCGTCACGCACGACCTGGGACTGGCCTGGAACATCGCCGACCGGGTCGCCGTGATGTACCTGGGCCGGATCGTGGAGACGGGCGCGGTGGAGCAGGTCCTGACCGCGCCCCGCCACCCGTACACCCAGGCCTTGCTGTCGGTGCTCCCCGAGGCACCCGCCGACCCGGTGGTCCTCACCGGCGAGCCCCCGGACCCGTCGCGGGTGCCGTCCGGCTGCCGCTTCCACGCCCGCTGTCAGATCCTCGCGAGCGGCGAGGCGGAACGGGCGGGTGTCGCGGACGCGTGCCGCAACCGGGATCCGGAGATCCTCGACGGCAGCGGCACGGCTCAGGTGGCATGCCACTGGGCGACACGCTGAAGGCGAAGCCGGGAGGAATGCCCCGGCGCCTTGTGCGGCCCGGCTAGGCGTGCGGCTTCCCGGCGTGGGCGAGGGCGCTGGGGGTCCGGCAGCCGACTACGCCGGCGAGTTCGCCTTCGGCCTCACCCTCATCCTCGACGCCCTCCACCCGGACGAGGCCGCGAGCGCATAACGAATACGCGGGATGGGCCAGGGACGCTAGGCGGACCGCTCGGCCGCCGCCACCAGCTCCCGGCAGCGCTTGACGTCCTCGGCCATCTGCTCCAGCAGCGCGTCCAGCGTGTCGAACCTTGCCTGTCCCCGCACGAACGCCAGGAAGTCGACGGCGACATGGAGGCCGTACAGGTCGAGGCCCACCCGGTCGATGGCGTACGCCTCCACCGTGCGCTCGGTGCCGTCGAACTGCGGGTTCGTGCCGACGGAGATCGCGGCCGGCATCGCCTCGCCCTGGGCGTGCAGCCAGCCGGCGTAGACACCGTCGGCGGGGATGGCGGTGTGCGGAAGTGTCTCGACGTTGGCGGTCGGGAAGCCCATCTCGCGGCCGCGCTGGGCGCCCCGGACGACGACGCCCTCCACCCGGTGCGGACGGCCCAGGATCTCGGCGGCGCCCTCGACGTCGCCCTCGGCGACCAGACGCCGGGTCAGCGTCGAGGAGAACGGCTCGCCGCCGCCCGCCTCGCCGGTCACGTACAGGTCGACGACCTCGACCTCGAAGTCGTAGGTCTTGCCCTGGGTCGCCAGGAACTCCACGTTGCCGGCGGCCTTGTGGCCGAAGCGGAAGTTGGGGCCCTCGACGACGGCCTTGGCGTGCAGCTTGTCGACGAGGACCTTGACGACGAAGTCGGCCGGGGACAGCTTCGAGAACTCGGTCGTGAAGGGCAGGATGAGCACCGCGTCCACGCCCAGGTCGGCCATGAGTTCGGCGCGGCGGTGGTGCGGGGCGAGCAGCGGCGGGTGGCTGCCGGGGCGGACGACCTCGCTGGGATGCGGGTCGAAGGTGACGACGACGGCGGGCACGCCCAGCTCCCGGGCGCGGTTCACGGCATGCCGGATGATCAGCTGGTGTCCGCGGTGGACTCCGTCGTAGGAGCCGATGGTGACGACGCTGCGCCCCCAGTCCTGGGGGATGTCCTCCAAGCCACGCCAGCGCTGCACTGTGCCTGCTCCTTGTCGAAAGCTCGTCGAACCCGTGTCCGTGGTTGTTCCTGGTTGCCTCGTACGCAGGTCTAAGGGTGCCATGCCGGGTGTCTCCGGCACGCATCGGCATGGGAGCTGTGACCGGGCGCACGACGCTTCGTCCTCTCCGGCGTGCGCGGGATCCCTCAGACGGGCACGCTCACACCCGCCAGGTTCTCGATCGTGCGGTGGGCGCTCGGCCCGACCAGCACCGCCCAGTCCTCGGGCGCGTCGGCCAGCCAGCGGGCCACGCGTGCGGCGAAGCCGGGCACGTGCCGGCCGAGGTCGGCCAGGGCGCGGTCGAAGCGGGCGGCGCCCTCCGGGGTGCGCACGAGGAGCAGTCCGACGCGGCGGACGAGGTCGCGCAGGTCGTCGCCGCCGTTCCGGGCGGCGGCGTGCAGCAGCGCGTCCAGGACGTCGGTGTCGTGCTCGCGGGCCAGAAGCGCGTCGCGCAGCTCGCGGCGCAGCGGGCCGGAGGCGGGGATGCCGGGCGGGGTGAGGACCGCGGCCAGGGCGCACCGCAACCGCACCGGGCCGCCCTCCAGCAGGCCGGTGACCAGCGGCAGGAGCACGGCCCGGGCGGCAGGGCCACGGTCGAGCCGCTGGTCCACGTACGCGGCCACGGGCCCGGCGAGTTCCGGCCGCCGCTGTGCCGCACGCCCCACGAGCGCGGCGACCCGCCGGGCCAGGCCGGGCGGGGTGGCGTCGGCGAGCGCCCGCAGCGCCTCCTCCGCGTCCGGCCGCTCCAGCCGCACCGCGAAGGCGCCGAGGACCGGCTCGGGGTGGGCCAGGAGGGCGGCGGCCGGCGCGTCCGGCGGGAGATGCGGGTCGCACGCCGCGAAGTGCTCCAGCGCCCGCGGGAGATACCGCGCCCGGGTGTGCGGGTCCTGGACGAGGAGGGCGAGTGCGCCCCCGTGCAGGGCCCGGTCGGCGGGGCGGGCGAGCAGGGTGAGAGCCGCGTAGCGCAGGAGGGCGCGGTCGCCTCCGGTGCGCACGTGCGGCGCGACGCGCAGGCCGTGCGCCATCGCGGCACTCCGTCGCGCCGGCCGCTCGTCGCGCGCCCACCGGTCGACGGCCCGGCACACCGCCGACGGTTCCTCCTCGGCCAGCACGGCGAGCAGCTCGTCGGCCCTCCGGTGCGCGCGGTCGACGAGCACGTCCGCCAAGTCGTCCAGGGCGCCGTGCCGGTGGGTGTGCAGCAGTGCCTGCGCGGCCGTGGCCACGGTCGCGTGCGGGGTGGCGGGCAGCGGCTGGTCGTCGTCGAACCAGCGGGCCAGCAGCGGCTGTACGGCGGTGGGATCGGCGGCCAGCAGGTGGGCGACGGTGTCCAGGAACCGGGGACCGGCCTCGCACGGCGGGCCGTCGGCGTGCACCAGCCGCCTCAGCAAGGCGAAGCGCTCGTCCTCCGGCAGCCGTACGCCGGCCCAGAAGGCGGGCCCGGCCTCCTCCGGCACGGGCCGCTCCTGCCGCCGCCAGGCCACGATCCGGTCGGCGAGCAGCCGCAGCACCTCCGTGTACGGCGTCGCCTCGGGTACGGCCGACAGGGTTCCGGCGAGCAGCCGGGCGGCCCACCAGGACCGTGGCTCGGCGTCCAGGGCGTGCACCAGGTCCGCCAGCCGGGAGGCCAGTCGGCCGGTGCCGTGGTGGCGGGCGAGGAACAGCAGGGCCTGGACGACGGGCCCGATGCGGTGGTGCGGGACGGGGCCGGACTGCGCGTCCTGCCGGCGGTGGACGAGGGCATTCAGGGCCTCGTCGAGGTCGAGGTGCAAACCCTGGAGCCAGTCGGCGAGCTCCTCGTGGGCGAAGCGGTAGCCGGCTCCGGCGGGCACGAGCAGACCCTCGGCGAGGACGGCCGATGCCCAGCCGGTGCCGCCGCCGAGCCGCGCCGGTGCGGGCCCCCACGGGAACACCGCCTCGAACGCCGCCCGGTCCAGATCCCCCAGCCCGGGTCCCAGGCTGCGCCGGGCGGCCTCGTGCACCTGCCCGGCGACCATGGCGGCCAGCCGGCGCACGGCCGTGCCGCACAGGCCGCTCCCGGCGGCCAGCCGCACGGCGATGCGCAGGCACATCAGGTCCAGGTAGGCCGAGAGGACGTCGTCGCGGCAGACGGTGGCGCCGGGGCCGTTGGGACTGGTCGGTGGGCCGGCGCTTTCCGGGGCGTCGAAGACACCGAGTGCGCCGCGGATCTCGGCGAGCAGCCGCAGGGTGAGGGGGTGCCGGGCGTCGGCGTCGACGAGGGCGCTCTCCGGGATGCCGTGGCGCAGCCGGGCCTCCCGGGCCTCCTCCTCGGTGAGATCGCCGAGGCGCACGGCCGCGGGCCGCTCCGCGGCACCGCCCGGCCGGTACAGGACCTCCGCCGGGAACCCCGCCCTCTCCCAGTACTCCGGCCGGCACGCCACGACCAGTCGCCCACCCGTCTCCCGCAGCCACCGCACCGTCCCGTCCGTCCAGTCGGCCAGGCGGCGGGCCGGCGCCGGGGGCATCTCCTCCGGGCCGTCGAGGAGCAGCAGCAGGGGCCGGCCGAGGGCACCGGCGAGGCGGGCGAGGCGCTCGGGCGTGGTGTCGCCCAGGTCGGCCGGCAGGAAACGGGACCGGGACGCGGCCACGACAGTGGCGGCCCGGGTCAGCGCCCGGCGTGCCGCGTCGGCCACCGAGGCGTCGTCGTCCCGCAGGTCGCAGCCGCGCAGCCACAGCGTGGGATGCCCGCTGCGGGCACGGCGCGCGGCGAGCGCCGCGAGTTCCGTCGTACGACCGCTGCCAGGCGCCCCGACGAGGCCGAGCACGACCGCCGGGCCTGCCTCGAACGCGCTGAACTCGGCCACCACGGCCGCCCGTTCGACCGGCTCAGGGAAACCCGTGCCGCCGGGCGGGCCGTCCAACTCCACCGCGGTGCCGGTCAGCTCCAGTACCCCGGCCAGGTTGAGATCGGCGCCGTACGCGGGGACCGTCGCCGCGTTCTCGGCGAGCAGCTCGGCGAGCGGGCCCGTCGCACCGGGGGCCCGGGGATGCAGCGGTACGGCGAACCCGACGTCGCTGTGGTCGGAGCGGAGCGCGGTGCCGAGGACACCGACGACGGCGCCGGTCGCGGCGTCGAGCACCGGACCGCCGGCCGCCCCGCAGCCCCGTCGCAGCGCGTCCCGCCCTGCCGTACCGACCGCCAGCTCCAGCGCGCCGTCGAGGCGGTGGAGGCGGTCCGTGGCCGTGTACGTCACGGCGGTCGAGCCCAGCACCCTGGCCTCGCGCCAGCCGCCGGCGGCGATCCGCACGTAGGCGCCCGTCGCGGCCCCGCCCCGCACGGTGACGGGCAGCGGCGGCACGCCGAGGCCCTCGGTCCGTACGAGGGCCAGGTCGAGCGCGGGCAGCGGGGTCACCGCGTCGGCGGACACGACCCGGCGGCGGTCCCCGGCCCCGTGCAGGACGAGCCGGGGCAGGCCGCCGACCGCCTCGTGGCTGGTGACGAGCGTGCCGTGGTGGTCGGCCAGGAAGCCGGTGCCCCGGAGGCGGCCGGCGAGGTCGTGGATCCGGACGAGGGCCGGTCCGGATGGCCCGCCGTCGGTTCCCTCGGTCGTCCCCTCCGCTGTTTCGGGGCGGTCCTGGGATGCTGGTGCGCTGTCCTGTGTCTCCCCGGACCGGTTCCGCGACGTCATCGTCGAGCCTCCCCGCCGTACACCCGTGCCCTTGCGTCCGACGGTAGGGGCGAGATGATCAGCGGGACAGATCGCTCGGCGAAAGCGCCCCCTTCCGCTCCCCCGGTTTACTCCGAGCGCCTGCACGGACGGGTGAACGAACCGGGGCGGCTGGATACACCCTAGGGGTGGGGGAACCGAGGGGGGGACCGTGGAGCGGCGGCTGCGGAGGTACCCCGTGGCCGCCGCTCCACGGGCGGACGGCTGTCAGCCGAAGACGGCCAGGCTCTTGGCCTTGCCCCGATGCTCCTCGACGAGAGCGAGGAAGCGGCCCTCCGGGTCGAAGACGGCGACGGGTCCGGAGCCCGCGTACTCCTCGGGCATGTCCAGCCGTACGCCGTTGGTGAGCAGCCGGGCGCGCCGGGCGTCGACGTCCCAGCGGCGGAACGCGGCCGCGGCGGCCTCGGCGACCGGCATCACGGTCAGCTCCTGCTGGAGCTGGTCGAGGGTGCGGGCCGCGTCCAGCTTGTAGGGCCCTACGCGGGTGCGGCGCAGGGCGGTGAGATGCCCGCCCACTCCGAGGTCGGCGCCCAGGTCGCGGGCCAGGGCCCGGATGTACGTGCCGGAGGAGCAGACGACCGAGACGACCAGGTCGAGTACGGCCGTGCCGTCCTCGGCGACGGCCTCCCGGACGTCGTACACACCGAAGGAGGAGACCGTGACGGGCCGGGCCGGGATGTCGAACTCCTCGCCGTCCCTGGCCCGCTTGTAGGAGCGCACGCCGTTGATCTTGATGGCGCTGACCTTCGACGGCACCTGCATGATGTCGCCGGTCAGCTTGGCGACACCGGCGTCGATGGCGTCGCGGGTCACCTCGGAGGCGTCCGTGGCGGAGGTGATCTCCCCCTCGGCGTCGTCGGTGAGGGTGTTCTGCCCGAGCCGGATCGTGCCCAGGTACTCCTTCTCGGTCAGGGCGAGGTGGCCGAGGAGTTTGGTGGCCTTCTCGATGCCGAGGACGAGGACGCCCGTCGCCATCGGGTCGAGGGTGCCGGCGTGCCCGACGCGTCGTGTCCTGGCGATGCCGCGCATCTTGGCGACGACGTCGTGCGAAGTGAAGCCCGACGGCTTGTCGACGATGACGAGGCCGTCGGGCGTGGTGTGCTTCTGGGTCATTCGGCGGTGTCGTCCGTCTCGTCGGCCTCGTCCGGCTTGCGGTACGGGTCGGCGTCACCGGCGTACTTCGCGCCCGCGGACGCCTCCCGCACCTTCTCGTCGGACTGGCGCGCCTTGTCGAGGAGGTCCTCGATGGCGCGCGCGGTGTCCGGGAGGGCGTCCATGACGAAGGTCAGGGTCGGCGTGAACTTCACGCCGGCGGCCCGTCCGACCTCGGAGCGCAGGATGCCCTTGGCGCTCTCCAGGCCGGCCGCGGCCGCGTTCCGCTCCTCGTCGTCCCCGTACACGGTGTAGAAGACGGTCGCCTCCCGCAGATCACCCGTGACCCGCGTGTCCGTGATGGTGACGTGCGAGCCGAGCCGCGGGTCCTTGATCCCGCGTTGCAGCTTCTGGGCCACCACTTCCCGGATGAGGTCCGCCAGCCTCTTGGCCCGCGCGTTGTCGGCCACTGGTCCGTCTCCCGTTCTTTCCTGTCTGGGTCGTTCTCGGTTCGTCAGTCGTCTTCGCCGT
>NZ_DF968285.1:0-45193 GCF_001270025.1 Streptomyces azureus
GGGCCGGGGGTGGGGCGGGATCGGCCGGCGGGGCAGGCTGCGCCGGCTGTGGGAGGTCCCCGGAGTGTTCCGGAGCCTGGGGGTGTCCTGTTGCCGTGGGCGCCTGTTCCGGAGGGTGTCCCGTCGCCGTGGTCACGCCGGCGGCTCGCGCGTCGGGCCTCTGCCCCGGCCCCGGATACGACGGCACGGCGCCGGGCTCCTGCGCTGCGGGCGCGGGCGGGCTCACCTGAGCCACGCCGCACGGCACGGCCTCCGTCGCGTACGGCAGACGCAGCACCCCCTCCGGCGTCCACAGGCCGGTGCCCGCCAGCCACCCCTCGGGCGCCGGGAGATGGTGCACCCGCCGCTCGGCCGGCCGCCACACGCCGACCCACCTGCCGCGCGGCCCGTCGACGCGCAGCGCCACCGCGCACCTCTCCGGCGTCAGCATCTGCCCCGGCTGGATCGCGAACGGCGTGACGGTGCAGTCCCGCAGCCGCAGGCACTCCGGGAAACGCACCGGCAGTGTGCTGCCCAGGACACCCCAGCCCAGCCGGCCCTGCCCCGGCGAGGGCGCGTCCGAGCGGATGAGCAGCAGCCCGCTGTCGTGGTCGGCGAGCAGCAGCCGGTCGTCGCTGTCGGCGGCGATCTGGAGCAGCGGTGACACCTCCCCGCCGCGCTCCAGGTCCACCACGACGGCCTTGGTGCGCCCGCCGGCCTCCCGGTCCAGGGCCAGCAGCCGAGCCGTACGGTCCAGCCAGACCCCGCCCGAGCAGCGGCCGGGCAGCTCGGCCAGCCGCTCGGGCCCGAAGGCGCCGCCCGCCACCAGCCACACCGTCGTCGCACGCGGGCCGACGGCCAGGGCGTACGCCCGCTCGCCGCCGGGGGCGGGCGGCAGCAGCCGCAGCCGGGCCGTGCCGTCCGGGCACTCGACCACGCCCAGGGGCAGCTCGCCGGTGCCGGGCCCGGTCGGGTACAGCAGCGAGAAGGCGTGCCGCCCGGCCACCAGACGGTGGATGAGGACCCGCCCGTCGCCCATCGGCTGCACCTCGGTGCCGGGTTCCTCCGGCTGGTTGCGGGGCAGGGGCACGGCGTACGGCTCGGGGCCGTCCAGGGTCCAGCGCTCCGGGAACCAGGAGTCGCCGGCCGACGCGAGGCGTGCGGCGTAGGCGCCGTCGTCGGTGAGTGTGCATCCTGCCGGCGCGGCCTCGTCGTCCTCGTGACCCGCCGAAGGCTCGATCGCACACGCTGTCATCGTTCGGTCACCTCCAGTGACGAACGTAGTTTTCATGCGTGCGGGCGCGGAATCCGCTGGGTCCCGACTTCACACATAAGGGTGTTCCAGGAACGATTCGCCTGAGAATGTGGGGCTTGTGTGCTGGACGGGGCGACAGTCGGTCCGACGGGCGGCGGACGGCGGCGGTGGCGGTGGCGGTTCAACGCCACAGATCAGCCGGGTAGCCTTGCACTCGTGCCCCGTCTGTCTGAAGTCATCGCCGCGCTGGAGAACCTGTGGCCCGCCGAGCGGGCCGAGTCCTGGGACGCGGTCGGCACCGTCGTGGGCGACCCGGACCAGGAGGTCACGCGCGTCCTGTTCGCGGTCGACCCGGTCCAGGAGATCGTCGACGAGGCGGTGAAGCTGGGTGCCGACCTGCTCGTCACCCACCACCCGCTCTATCTGCGCGGCACGACGACGGTCGCGGCGACGCACTTCAAGGGCCGTGTCGTCCACACCCTGATCAAGAACGACATCGCGCTGCACGTCGCCCACACCAACGCCGACACCGCCGACCCCGGCGTCTCCGACGCCCTCGCGGGCGCCCTGGACCTGCGGGTCACCGGGCCGCTCGTGCCGGACGCCGACGACCCCGAGGGCCGCCGGGGACTGGGCCGCGTCTGCGCCCTCGACCACCCGCTGACCGTCCGCGAGTTCGCCGCCCGTGCCGCCGAGCGGCTGCCCGCCACCGCGCAGGGCATCCGGGTCGCCGGCGACCCCGAGGCGGTGCTGCGCACCGTCGCCGTCAGCGGCGGGTCCGGCGACAGCCTCTTCGACCAGGTACGCGCGGCGGGCGTCGACGCCTTCCTCACGGCGGACCTGCGCCACCACCCCGTCTCCGAGGCCCGCGCCCACAGCCGCCTCGCGCTGCTCGACGCGGCGCACTGGGCCACCGAGTGGCCCTGGTGCGAGCTGGCCGCGAGCCAGCTCGACGAGATCTCCGACCGCCACGGATGGGACCTGCGCGTCCACGTCTCGAAGACGGTCACCGACCCCTGGACCGCCCACGCGGCCTCTGCCACTTCTGACCCACTGGGAGCCCCGAACTGAACGCCGCGCCCGCCGACCAGATCCGACTCCTCGACGTCCAGGACCTCGACGTCCGCCTCCAGCAGCTCGCCCACCGGCGGCGGTCGCTGCCCGAGCACGCCGAGATCGAGTCGCTCACCAAGGACCAGACCCAGCTGCGCGACCTGCTCGTGGCCGCGCAGACCGAGGAGAGCGACACCACCCGCGAACAGACCAAGGCCGAGCAGGACGTGGACCAGGTGCGCCAGCGTTCCGCCCGCGACCAGCAGCGCCTGGACTCCGGCGCCGTCACCTCCCCCAAGGACCTGGAGAACCTCCAGCGCGAGATCGCCTCGCTCGCCAAGCGGCAGGGTGATCTGGAGGACGTCGTGCTGGAGGTCATGGAGCGCCGGGAGTCCGCGCAGCAGCGGGTCGCCGAGCTGACCGAGCGGGTCGGCTCCGTCCAGTCGAAGATCGACGACGCGACCGCACGCCGCGACGCCGCTTTCGAGGAGATCGACGCCGAGGTCGCCACGGTCACCAAGGAGCGCGAGGTCATCGCCGGTTCCATCCCCGCCGACCTGCTCAAGCTCTACGAGAAGCTGCGCGAGCAGCAGGGCGGCATCGGCGCGGCGAAGCTGTACGCGCGCAGCTGCCAGGGCTGCCGGCAGGAGCTCGCCATCACGGAGATCAGCGAGATCCGCAAGGCGGCGCCCGACACGGTGATCCGCTGCGAGAACTGCCGCCGGATCCTGGTGCGCACGTCCGAGTCCGGTCTCTAGGTCGCTGGGAGCCGTTCCGGTGCGGGAGTTCATCGTCGAGGCCGACGGCGGGTCGCGGGGCAACCCGGGACCCGCGGGCTACGGGGCCGTGGTGAGCGACGCGGCGACGGGCGAGACACTGCGGGAGGCCGCCGAGTACATCGGCGCCGCCACGAACAACGTCGCCGAGTACCGCGGCCTCCTCGCCGGCCTGCGCGCCGCTCACGAACTGGACCCGGGCGCGACGGTCCACGTCCGGATGGACTCCAAGCTCGTCGTCGAGCAGATGTCGGGCCGCTGGAAGATCAAGCACCCCGGCATGAGGCCACTGGCTGCGGACGCGGCCCGGATCTTCCCGCCCGGGCGCGTGACGTACGAGTGGATTCCACGAGAGCGGAACAAGCACGCGGACCGGCTGGCCAACGAGGCGATGGACGCCGGGGCCAGGGGAGAGCAGTGGTCGGCTTCGACTTCGACGGCGGAGCTGGACACCAGAGCCGGAGCCGGGGCCGTCGACCCGCGGGGTGACGCCGCGGCGGGCGCCGCGAGGGCACGCGAAGCCCTGGCGGCGGGCCGCGCCGCCTCCGCCACGTCGGCCGGCCCGGATCCCGAAGCCGGGCCTTCTCCCGTTCCGCCTTCCGCCCCCGGAGCGACGGAGCAACGGGGCGGCGACGGCGCGTCGGCCGGGGCCGGCGCCGGCTCGGCGACGGCGGACGACGATGTTCGTGCCGCCGGGGTGGACGCGGAGGTTCGTGTCGCCGGGGCGGACGCTGATGTACGCGCGGCGGGGGCGGATGCCGACGTCCGTGCTGCGAAGGCCGCCGCCGGCCCGGGTGGGGTTCCCGCTGGTGTCGGTGCTGCCGTCGGTTCGGTGGAGGCGGATGACGTTGTTCGTGTCGCCGGGGCGGGTGCTGACGCTCCCGCGGCCGAGGCGGACTCCGATGCCCGTGCCCCCAAGGCGGACGCCGACCATGGCGCGGCCGAGGCAGACGCTGACGCTCCCACGGCCACGGACACGGCCAAGGCGGACGCCGACGCCCGTGCCGCCAAGGCCGTTGCCACCCCCGGCTGGGCTCCCGCAGACATGGGCGCCCCCGCCACCTTCGTGCTGTTGCGGCACGGGGAGACGCCGTTGACGCCGCAGAAGCGGTTCTCCGGCAGTGGCGGCACCGACCCCTCCCTCTCCGGCATCGGCCGGGACCAGGCCGAGCGAGCCGCCGCCCTGCTCGCCCGGCGGGGCACGATCCAGGCGATCGTGTCGTCGCCCCTCGCCCGCACCCGGGAAACCGCCGGTATCATCGCCGCCCGGCTCGGCCTCGACGTGAGCGTCGAGGACGGGCTGCGCGAGACGGACTTCGGCGCCTGGGAGGGCCTCACCTTCGCCGAGGTGCGTGAGCGCCACCCCGACGACCTGAATGCCTGGCTGGCCTCCCCGGACGCCGAACCCACCGGCGGCGGCGAGAGCTTCGCGGCGACCGCCACCCGGATCGCCGCCACCCGCGACAAGCTGATCGCGGCGTACACGGGACGCACCGTCCTGCTCGTCACGCACGTGACCCCGATCAAGACGCTCGTCCGGCTCGCCCTCGGCGCCCCGCCGGAGTCCCTGTTCCGCATGGAACTGTCGGCCGCGTCCCTGTCGGTCGTCGCGTACTACGCGGACGGCAACGCCAGCCTCCGGCTTCTCAACGACACGTCACACCTGCGCTGAGCGCCGCCGCCTCGCGGGCCAGCGTCTCGGCCCGGCCCCAGTCGCGGGCCGTGACCACGTCCTGCGGCAGCATCCAACTCCCGCCGACGCAGGCGACATTGGGCAGGGCCAGATAGTCCGGAGCGGAGGCCGGACCGATGCCGCCCGTGGGGCAGAACCGGGCCTGGGGGAGCGGCCCGGACAGCGACTTCAGGTACGCCGTACCGCCCGCGGCCTCGGCCGGGAAGAACTTCATCTCCCGCACCCCGCGCTCCAGCAGCGCCACGACCTCGGACGTGGTCGACACCCCGGCAGGAACGGCACGCCGGAGCCCCGCATCGCCTCCAGCAGCACGTCCGTCCAGCCGGGACTGACCAGGAAGCGGGCGCCCGCTGCCACCGCCTCCGTGACCTGCGCGGGGCTGATCACCGTCCCGGCACCCACCACCGCCTCCGGCACCTGCCCGGCGATCTCCCGGATCGCCTCCACAGCCGCCGGCGTCCGCAGCGTCACCTCGATCGCGGGCAGCCCACCAGCGACCAGCGCCCGCGCCAGCGGTACGGCGTCACCGGCATCCTCGACGACGACGACAGGGACGACGGGCGCGAGGTCCAGCACGGAGGCGGCGGGCAGGGGAGGGGCCATGGCCGTATCCTGCCGCCGACTCGACAGCATGCGCAAAGCTCATTGCGCATGCTGCAATGCTTCAATTCAATGCTGCGATGATGCTCAGTGGACCTCGGTCACCAGCACATCCAGCGACCACGCCTGCCCTGCCTTCACAGGGGCCTCCGCCTCCACGACGTACCCGAGATCCCGCAGCGCCTCCACCAGCTCGGCCGGACCCTTCGGGGCGGCCCCGGCGGTCAGCAGGCTGCGCACGATCCGTCCCTTCGTCGCCTTGTTGAAGTGGCTGACGACCTTCCGGGTCGGCGCGTGCAGCACCCGCACGGACGCCGTCCGCCCGGCGACCTCACCCTTCGGTTTCCACGCGGCGGCGTACGCGGCGGACCGCAGATCCAGCACCAGCCCGTCCCCGGCCGCCTCGGGAAGCACCGACGCCATCGGCGTACGCCAGTGCGCGCCCAGTGCACCGAGACCCGGCAGCTTCACACCCATCGAGCACCGGTAGGACGGGATCCGGTCCGTCACCCGGACCGCTCCCCACAGCCCGGAGAAGACCAGCAGCGACCGCGCGGCACGCCGCTTGGCGGAGGCGTCCAGGGACGCCAGGCCGAGGGCGTCGTACAGCACCCCGGTGTAGATCTCCCCGGCCGGGCGGGCCCCCGCCGTGCGCAGCTCCGCGTTCTTCGCGACCTCGCCCCGCAGCCCCTCGCTCAGCCCGAGCACCTCGCGCGCCTTGTCCTCGTCGCCGGCGCACAACTCGACCAGCTCGGTGAGGACGGCCTCCCGGGCGGCGGTCAGCCCCGGCAGCGACAGCGCCTGAGGCTTCAGCGGGGCACCGCGGCCGGAGGAGGCCTTGCCTTCGGACGGCGGCAGCAGGACAAGCACGCGTACTCCTTCGATCGAACTCCGGGACAGCGTACGGGGAGCTCAGACGCGGGCCTGGCCGAGGGCCCGGACGAGCCCGTCGGCGTCGTCGGCGTGGAAGCGGACCACCCGTACCTCCCTCCGACGCCCGAAGGACGTGACGTGCGTGACCGGCTCCGTCAGTTCGAGCGTGACGGTGGTCTGAGACCCCACCTCGACATCGAGTTCACCGTCGGCCCGCTCGTGTGTCATCCGCAGCTCGCGCCGCACCGAGGCGATCCGCTCCAGCGGCACGCGCAGGTCGACTTGGACGTACCGGCGGATCCGCAGCGAGCCGGCGTCCGGATCCAGCACGTGCGGGCGTACGACGGACGAGGCGTGCAGCGCGACGACGATGACGATGCCGTACACGTCCAGGAAGAGAAGCAGGGCGTGCGCGGTCGGCCAGTCGCGCAGCAGCACGGACATCGCGACGGTCTCGACGAGACACACGAACCCCAACCCCAGCATCATCGCGCCCTGCCCGCCCGCGTACCCGAAAGCCCGCCCACTCCTGGTCCCGTGCGTGCGCCGCGCCACCCACAGCACGAGACTCACGAGCAGCCGCGCCTCGTGGTGGACGATCAGACGCGCGATCCTCATCGCCGCTCCTCGGCGAGGATGTGCAGCGTCCGGCGGATCGCCTCCGCCTGGGCCGGGGCCAGGTCCTCGTAGAAGGCGCGCAGGACACCGCCGTCGTGGTCGAGGTCCCCGATCTCCGGGAACAGCCCCGGCGGAATGCAGTCGGCCAGGGCCCGGGCGGCCTCGGCGACGCGCGGATCGTCCGGCTCGGCGTCGGCGAGCGCGTCGAGCCGGGC
Source organism: Streptomyces azureus (assembly GCF_001270025.1). Lineage (NCBI taxonomy): Bacteria > Bacillati > Actinomycetota > Actinomycetes > Kitasatosporales > Streptomycetaceae > Streptomyces > Streptomyces azureus. The sequence continues at coordinate 7,063 of NZ_DF968285.1, forward strand.
GTACGCCTCGTCGGCCCGCGCCACGGCTTCGGGCGGGCCGAGCACCTCACCCAGCGACGACACGAGCTGCTGCCGGGCCTCCTCAGGCATGGCCGTCTCCAGGAAGGCGATGATCTCGCGGTCCTTGGCGGCCATGGGCGAGCCCGACAGATGCGCGGTCCCGGCGAACAACGCGGCCAGCTCGGGCGACACCGGCCCTTCGGCGGGCAGCCCGCCCTCCGCCTCCAGCAACGCCCGCAACCGCCCCCGCCGCTCCCGGATGGCCTCCTCCTGCCGCGCCAGATCCTCGTCCAGCTCGGTCAGCACCTCGACGAGGTCCTTCCCCGCGTCATCCGCCAGCACATCCCGCACCTCGGCGAGCCCCAGCCCCAACTCGGTCAGCCGCCGGATCCGCGCCAGCACGACAGCGTGCCGCAGCCCGTACTCCCGATACCCGTTCGCCCGCCGCTCCGGCTCGGGCAACAGCCCCACATGGTGGTAATGGCGCACGGCCCGCGTGGTGACACCGACGACGTCGGCGAGTTCTCCGATTCGCATGGGACCAGTAGAGACGTTGACGTTGCGGCAAGGTCAAGGACGGCTTCTGACGGCGGCCGTGATCGTGTGCCACGATCGAGGGAACGGTTCCCGATCTCACGGACGGGTGGTTCGGCGATGTCCCGGTCTGGCGAGCGACCGAAGGAGGGGCGTGACATGACTGCCATGGCCCATGAGCCGCTCACGCAGGAAGAGGTCCTGCTGGAGGGCTTTCTCGCCCTGGACACCCCGGAGGGTTTCCGGGCCGAGCTGATCGAGGAGGAGATCGTTGTGACGCCGCCGCCGGACGGGGATCACGAGAAGCACATCAGCCGGATCGTGAGGCAAGTGATCAAGCAGTCCCGGACCGACATGGACTTCTCCGGGAACAAGGGGCTGAAAATGCGGAGCGCAGACGCCTGCCCCAAGAACCACTTGGTACCGGACGTCACCTTCGGCCCTATCGAGCTCGACCTGTTCGGCGGGGTCGGCTCCTGGATGTCTGAAGGCGTTGCCATGGTTCTTGAGGTGACGTCGACCAAGCCGAAGGCCGATCGCGAGGTCAAGCGCCGTTGCTATGCCCGCGAAGGCATCCCTCTCTACCTGCTCGTCGACCGGGACACCGCTCAGGTCACGTTGTTCAGCGAACCCGAGCAGGACGACTACCGCGAGCATTGTGCTCGCCCCTTCGGCAAGCCGATCACTCTCCCCGAGCCATTCGTTTTCGAACTGGACACGACAGACCTTCTCTGATCCCCTGTGAACCGGGGGGACGAGGTGAGCACACGGGGGCGGATACGGGAACAGGCCCGCTGGGCCAGGGCGCGGCTGGGGCGGTCCGGGCCGCCCCTCGACCTGCTCACCGCCCACTTCGATCAGCATGTCTACGCTCCGCACGCCCACCACGAGTTCACCATCGGTGTCACGGTCGGCGGCTCGGAGGTCATCGCGTACCGGGGCGGGCTGATCCACTCCTACCCGGGCTCGATCGTCGTGCTGGAGCCGGGCGAGATGCACACCGGCGGTCCTGCCGCCCGCGAGGGCTATGCCTACCAGGCCCTGTACGCCGAGCCGTCCCTCCTCACCGACGGCACGCTCGGCGGCCCCCCGCACTTCCGCGACCCCGTCCTGCACGACCCCGAACTGGCCACCGCCCTCCGCGCCGCCCACACCGACATCAGCGCCTGCCCCGACCCGCTGGAGGCCGAGTCCAGGGTGCCCTGGCTGCTCACGGCCCTGGCCCGCCGGCACTCCACGGCCCGGGCGAGCGAGGACACCGTGCCCGGCGCCGGCCACATCGCCCGGGCCGTACGCGACCGCCTCGCGGACGAGCTGCTGGAACCCCCCTCCCTGGCCGACCTCGCCACCGACCTGGGCCTGTCCCGCTACCAGCTGCTGCGCGCCTTCCGTACGACGATGGGCGTGCCGCCCTACGCCTGGCTCGCCCAGCACCGCGTGGCCAGAGCCCGCGGCCTCCTGGAAACCGGCCTGCGCCCCGCCGAGGTCGCGGGCCTCGTCGGCTTCGCCGACCAGGCGCACCTCACCCGCTGGTTCCGCCGGGTGCTGGGCGTGACCCCGGCGGCGTACCGCAACAGCGTTCAAGACGCGGCGGGGTGAGGCGGCCGAGACTCGCCGTATGACTGCACGCGGCTGGTTCCTGTTCTCCCTGATGGGAGTGGTCTGGGGCGTCCCCTACCTGATGATCAAAGTGGCGGTGGACACCCTGTCTCCGTCCATGGTGGTGTTCACGCGCTGCGCGCTGGGCGCCGCGCTCCTGCTCCCCTTCGCCCTGCGCCAGGGCGGCCTGACCCGCACGGTCCGCAACCACTGGCGCCCCCTCCTGGCCTTCGCGTGCATCGAGATCATCGGCCCCTGGTGGACGCTGACGGACGCCGAACGCCACCTGTCCAGCTCCACGGCGGGCCTGCTGATCGCGGGCGTCCCCATCGCCGGCGTGGTCTTCGCCCGTTTCTTCGGCGACACGGAGCGGCTCGGCGTACGCCGCGTGACCGGCCTCGCGCTGGGCCTGGGCGGCGTGGCGGTCCTCACGATCCCGCACCTCACCGGCGGCGACGCCCGCTCCCTCGGCGAGGTCCTGCTGACGGTCCTCGGCTACGCGATCGCCCCCCTGATAGCCGCCCGGCGCCTGAAGGAGGTCCCGTCCCTCCAGCTCACCGCGTTCTGCCTGACCCTGGCCGCACTCGTCTACTCCCCGGCGGCCGCGCTCACCTGGCCGTCCTCGGTGCCCGCCCCCGAGGTCCTGGCCGCCCTGGCCGGACTGGGAGTGCTGTGCACGGCGATCGCCTTCGTCGCCTTCCTGGAACTGATCAAGGAGGCGGGCCCGACCCGGGCGACAGTGATCACGTACGTCAACCCGGCGGTTGCGGTGGCGGCAGGGGCACTGTTCCTCGACGAGCGCCTGACCCCCGGCATCATCGCGGCCTTCACCCTGATCCTCGCGGGTTCGGTCCTGGCGACCGCCGCCGGTCCGCGGCCCCGCTCACGCCCGGTACCATGGTCGACACGGCAGACGAGCCGGGCGGACGGCCGCGTGGAGTCCCCCTGACGGGGAGCTCCCCGAGGAACGTCCGGGCTCCACAGGGCAGGGTGGTGGCTAACGGCCACCCGGGGTGACCCGCGGGACAGTGCCACAGAAAGCAAACCGCCGAGGGCTCCGGCCCTCGGTAAGGGTGAAACGGTGGTGTAAGAGACCACCAGTGCCTGGGGTGACTCAGGCAGCTAGGTAAACCCCACCCGGAGCAAGGTCAAGAGGAGACACTTCGGTGTCTCTGCGCGGACGTTCGAGGGCTGCCCGCCCGAGTCCGCGGGTAGACCGCACGAGGCCGGTGGCAACGCCGGTCCTAGATGGATGGCCGTCGCCCGGGGCTCCGCGAGGAACCCCGGGAACAGAACCCGGCGTACAGCCCGACTCGTCTGCCGCTACCTGCGGCTTCGCCTTGGTGAGGGCCTCTGGGCTGCGCCGGAGGCCCTTTCCGGTCTTTCTAGGCTTGCCGCGTCAGGCGGCGGAAGGTCCCTCGGAAGTCCCTCGGACAGCGCCGAAAGTCTCTGAAAGTCCCTGGAGCCGGGGCGGCATGCCGGCGGGGCGCAGACCGCCGACCGTGGTGACGGCGAGGGCCTCCTCCCGGCCCGCCGCGCCCGTCAGAGCGTCGTGCGGCGCCGTGCCCGGCGCACCACCGGCACCTCCGGTTCCTCGGGCGTCCCCTGCGTGCCCCGGCTCTCGGCCAGCGCCGCGAGGGCGGCGACAGTGGGGTGGGCGAAGAAGTCCTGCATGGTCAGGGGCATCCCCAGGGCCGTGCGGAGTTTCGACACCGCCTGGGTGGCCAGCAGTGAATGGCCGCCCAGGGTGAAGAAGTTGTCGTGCACGCCGATGCGGTCGGTGCCGAGCAGCTTCTGCCACACCGCCGCGATGGTGTGCTGCGTGGGTGAGGTCGGGGGCTCGTACCTGTCCTCGGCGGACAGTTCGGTGGCGAGTGCCGCGAGGCGGGCCGCGTCCACCTTGCCGTTGGGCGAGGCGGGGAAGGCGGCCACGGTGCAGAAGCGGGCGGGAATCATGTGGTCGGGCAGCCAGCGGGCGGCGTGCTCGCGCAGGTCCCGGGCGGTCGGCTCGGCGTGTGCCGCGGGCACGACGTAGGCGGCGAGTTGCCTGCCGCGGCTGGGGTGGTCCTCGGCGAGCACCTTGACCTGGGCCACGTCCGGGTGTCCGGCCAGGGCTTGTTCGACCTCGCCGAGTTCGACGCGGAAGCCGCGGACCTTGACCTGGTCGTCGGCGCGGCCGCGGTACTCCAGGTGGCCTTCCGCGTTCCAGACCACGATGTCGCCGGTGCGGTACATCCGTTCGCCGGGTGCGCCGAACGGACAGGCGACGAAGCGCTCCGCGGTCAGGGCGGGTCGGCCCGCGTAGCCGCGGGCGAGTGCCGCGCCCGCGAGGTACAGCTCGCCGGGGACACCCGGCGGCACCGGGCGCAGGCGGTCGTCCAGGACGTAGCAGCGTGTGTTGTCCACGGGACGGCCGATGGGGGGAGCGTAGGGCCACGTGGCGCGCTCGGCGGGCAGCGCGTGGCTGGTCGTGACGTGGGTCTCGGCCGGGCCGTAGTGGTTGAGCAGCCGGCAGTGCGGCCGGTCGGCGAAGAAGCGGCGCATGCGGTCGCCGAGCACCAACGCCTCGCCCGCCTGGGCGACTTGGCACAGCGCGGCCAGGTGCAGGCCTTCCTCGTCGGCGATCTGGGCCAGGGTCTCGATGACGACGTTGGGGGCGTACAGGGTGGTGATCCGTTCACGGTCGAGCCAGCGTACGAACCCGGCGAAGTCCTCGCGGACGTCCAGGTCGGGGACGACGAGTTCGTCGCCGTCGAGAAGGGTGGCGAGAATCTCCTGGGTGCTGACGTCGAAGCTGGGTGTGGTGAACTGCGCGGTGCGGCCAGGGGCGTGGCCGTCCCCTGTATCGGCCTGCCAGGTCAGCAGGTTGATCAGGGTTCGGGCGGGCATCAGTACGCCCTTGGGGCGGCCGGTGGACCCCGAGGTGTAGACGAGGTAGGCCGGGTGGAGGGGGTGGGTGGGGCGCACTCGCTCCGCGTCGCGCAGGTCGTCGGTCGGCTGCTGGGCGAGGGCGGCGGTGTGGTCCGCGGTGTCGAGGTGGATCGTCCGGGCCGGTGACTGGTCGTGGAGGGTTGCGTCGACGGCGGTGGTGGTGAGTGTCAGGGCGGGGGACGCGTCACGGAGCATGTAGGCGATGCGGTCCGCGGGCTGGTGTGGGTCCAGGGGGAGATAGGCGGCGCCCGCCTTGACCACCGCGAGCAGGGCGATCACCTGCTCCGGCGAGCGGGGCAGCAGGAGCGCGACGATGTCCTCCGCACCCACTCCGCGGGCCACGAGCAGACGGGACAGGCGGTTGGCCCGCTCGTTCAGCTCCCGGTAGGTCAGCGTCAGTTCGCCATGGCTCAGGGCTGGGGCGCCGGGGGTGCGGGCCGCTTGGTGTTCGAAGAGGGCGGCGAGCGAGGTCCGCGGCAGGGTGCGGTCGGTGTCGTTGCGTTCGCTCAGCAGGAGGTGGCGCTGCGCGGCGTCGAGGAGATCCACGTCGGCGGGGCGCCGGTCGGGGTCGGCGGCCAGGGCCGTCAGCATCCGGGTCAGGCCGGTCACGAGCCATTCGGCCGTGCCGCGCTCGAACAGGTCGAGCCGGTAGGTGACATAGCCGCTCAGGCCCGCGGGCTCGCCACGCCCGTCGCGCTGCTCGGTGACGTTGAACAGCAGGTCGAACATGGAGTGCCGCAGCTCGAAGGGGAAGTCACGGACCTGGAGTCCGGGCAGGTCGAGTTCGCCGCCCGCGTTGTTCTGGAAGGCGAGCATCACCTGGAACAGCGGGTGGCGGCCGACCGAGCGGGCCGGGTTCAGCGACTCCACCAACCGGTCGAAGGGCAGGTCCTGGTGCGCGTAGGCGGCCAGGCTGTGGGAACGGATACGGCCGAGGAGTTCGGCGAAGGTGGGGTCGCCGGAGGTATCGGCGCGCAGCACGAGGGTGTTGACGAAGAAGCCGACGAGGTCGTCGAGGGCTTCGTCGGTGCGGCCGGCGAGGGGCGTGCCCAGCGGGATGTCGGTGCCCGCCCCGGCCCGGGTGAGCAGCGCGGCGAGCGCCGTCTGCACGACCATGAACGTACTGGTGCCGGTGCGCTGCGCGAGGTCGGTCAGACGCCGGTGCAGGGCGGCCGGTACGGCGAAGGGGACGGCGCCACCGCGGTACCCGGTGTCGGGCCTGCGCGGTCGGCCGGTGGGCAGGTTCAGTTCGTCGGGCAGTCCGGCCAGTGCTTCTGTCCAGTACGTGGTCTGGCGTGCGAGCACGCTGTCGGGGTCGTCGGGCGCGCCGAGCAGCCTGCGCTGCCACAGGGTGTAGTCGGCGTACTGGACGGGCAGCGGCTCCCACTGCGGCGCCCGGCCCGCGCGGCGTGCGGCGTAGGCGGCTGACAGGTCCCGCCACAGCGGCCCGATGGACCAGCCGTCGCAGGCGATGTGGTGCACCACGAGGAGCAGGACGTGGGTGTCGGGCCCGGCGGTGAACAGGTGGGCGCGCAGCGGCGGGTCCACCGTGACGTCGAATCCCTCCGCCGCCGCGGCGGCGACCGGCTCGCTCAGATCGCCCGGTCCCTGCGCGGTGGCCGTGTCGTGCAACCGCAGGCGGGGGCATGCCTGTTCGGGGGTCAGCAGGTACTGGTGGGGTTCGCCGTCGGTCGCGGGGAACACCGTGCGCAGGCTCTCGTGGCGGCTCACCAGGTCGCCGAGCGCCGCTTCGAGCCCGGCGACATCGAGCGGGCCGGTGAGGGTGAGCGCCCACGGCATGTTGTAGACGGCGCGCTGGTCCTCGAACCGGTTGAGGAACCACAGGCGGCGCTGCGCGTACGACAGCGGTACGGCCTCGGGGCGCGGTGCGCGTTCCAGGGCCGGGCGGCTCGCTCCCCGTACGCCCAGGCGGGTGGCGAGTTCGGCGACGGTGGGGGTCTCGAACACGGCGCGCAGCGGGAGTTCGACACCGCATTCGCCGCGGATGCGGGTGATCAGGCGGGTCGCGAGCAGCGAGTGGCCGCCGTGGGCGAAGAAGCTCGCCTCGACATCCTCCCAGGGGTGTCCGAGGACCTCGGCGAACAGTCCGCACAGCAGGTGTTCGGCCTCGGTACGCGGGCCGCGTCCGGCGTCGCGCGCGCCGTGGTCGGGGGCGGGCAGCGCCTTGCGGTCGAGTTTGCCGTTGGGGCTGAGCGGCAGGGCGTCCAGCGGGACGAAGACCGCGGGCACCATGAACGACGGCAGCGACCGGGCGAGCCGGGTGCGCAGCGCGGTGATGTCGAGCGGGGTGCCGTCGGCGGGGGTGACGTAGGCGGCGAGGTACTTGCCGCCGGGCCGGTCCTCGCGCACGGTCACGGCCGCGTGGGCGACGGCGGGCTGTTCGGTGAGGGCCGCCTCCACCTCGCCGGGCTCCACCCGGAATCCCCTGATCTTCACCTGCTCGTCGGAGCGGCCGAACATCTGGAGAGTGCCGTCGGGCTGCCACTGGGCGAGGTCGCCGGTGCGGTACATGCGCTCGCCCGGGGCGCCGAAGGGGCAGGCGACGAAGCGTTCCGCGGTGAGCCGGGGATGGTGGGCGTAGCCGCGGGCGAGGCAGGCGCCGGCCAGGTACAGCTCGCCGGTGACGCCCACGGGCACCGGGCGCAGGCGGGTGTCGAGGACGTAGGCGCGGGTGTTGGCGATGGGGGCGCCGAGCGGGGCGGACGCGGGCCAGCCGGTGCTGTCCTCGGGGAGCGTGTACATGGTCACGCCGTGGGTCTCGGCGGGCCCGTACACGTTGTGCAGGCGGCGTCCGGAGCCGGGCCGGTGTCCGGCGCGAGTGCGTTCGCCCAGGGTGAGGGCCTCGCCGCCCTGGATGACGTCGGTGAGTGTGTCGAGCGGGATGTCCTGTTCGCGGGCGGCCTCGTAGAGGGCCTCGATGACGGCGGTGGGCGCGAACAGTTCGTTGACGCGGTGGCGTGCGATCCAGCGGGCGAGCTGTTCGGCGCTGCGGCGCACCTCGTCGGGCGGGATCACGAGCGTCTTGCCGTGCAGCAGCGTCGCGAGGATCTCCTCGACGGAGAAGTCGAAGCCGACGGAGCAGAACTGGGCGACGCGGGTGCCGGGGCCGCCGGCGGGGAAGGCGGCGCGGTGGGCGGCGAGCATGTTGCGCAGGCCGCGGTGCGGCATGACGACACCCTTGGGCCGGCCGGTGGAGCCGGAGGTGTAGATCAGATAGGCGGGGTGGTCGTCGCACAGGGGCGGCCCGTGCCACTCGCGTTCGTCCAGCGGCCCGGTGGGCTGCGCGGCGAGCTGGGCGGCCGTCCGGGGAGCGTCGAGGACCAGCGCCTCGACGCCCGCGGGCAGCCCGTCGAGGCGGGACCGGTAGGTCACCGCAAGCGTGGGGCGGGCCTGGCCGAGCATGTAGGCGACGCGGTCGTCGGGGTAGTCGGGCTCGACGGGCAGGTAGGCGGCGCCGGTCTTGAGGGCGGCGACCATGGCGACGACGAGGTCCGGGCAGCGGGGCAGGGTGAGGGCCACGACCTGCTCGGGGCCGGAGCCGCGGGCGGCCAGCAGCCGGGCCAGCCGGTCCGAGCGCTCGTCGAGTTCCCGGTAGGTCAGGGCGGTGTCCTCGTGCAGCAGCGCGGTGGCGTCGGGGGTGCGGGCGGCCTGCCGCGTGAAGAGGTCCACCACTGTCTGCTCGGGCAGCGGGCGCTCGGTGGCGTTCCACGTCTCGACGACCAGGTCGCGTTCGGTGCCGGACAGCAGAGCGCAGTCGGCGACGCGGGTGTGCGGTGCCTGGACGGCGGTGGCCAGCACCGTGAGGTAGTGCTCGGCCAGGCGTCGCACCCGGGCCTCGTCGAAGAGGTCGGTGGCGTACACGAAGCGGCACCGGTAGCCGCCCGAAGTAAGTTTCTCGGCGTGCAGCTCCAGGTCGAAGCGGGTGCTCTGCTCGGCGATGTCGACGATCCGTGCGGTCAGCTCGCCGACGTGCCAGGTCTCCTGTGTCTCCAGGTAGTTGCACAGGATCTGGAAGAGCGGGTTGAGGGCCGGGTCGCGGCCGGGCGCGACCTCCTGCACGACCCGGGCGAACGGGGCCTCCTGGTGGGCCTGGGCATGCAGGATCACCTCGCGGGCGCGCACCAGCAGTTCGGCGAAGGTCGGCTCGCCCGACAGGTCGGTGCGCAGCGCGACGGTGTTCACGAAGAACCCGACGGTCTGTTCCAGTTCCGGGCGGGTGCGGGCCGCGACGGGGGTGCCGACGACGATGTCCTCGCCGCCGGTGTAGCGGTGCAGCAGGGCGGTCAGCGCCGTCAGCAGCACCGTGAAGGGGGTGACGTGCTCGCGGCGGCCCGTCTCGTCGATGGCGCGGGCCACGTCGGGCGGCACGTCGACGGTGACTCCGGCGCCGCGGAAGCTGGGCGCGGTGGGCCGGGGTCGGTCGGCGGGCAGCTCGACGGCGGCCGGGTCGCCGCTCAACTGCTTCATCCAGTACGTCACGTGCTCGTCGACGCGGGCGGTGGCGGCGGGGCCGCGCTCCCACACCGCGTAGTCCGCGTACTGCACGGGCACCTCGGGCAGCCGGCTCTCGCGGCCCGCCACGGCGTCCCCGTACAGCTGCCACAGCTCGCGGAAGAAGATGTCCTCCGACCAGCCGTCGGTGACGCTGTGGTGGAAGTTGGCGAAGAGGTGGTGGCGGGTCGGCGACGAGCGCAGCACGCGGAACCGTACGAGGGGCTGCGCGGACAGCAGGGAGAAGGGGATGCGGCTGTGCGCGGCGAGGCGGCGGTGTGCCTCGGCCTCCCGCTCGTTCTCGGGCAGCCGGGTCAGGTCGTCGCAGGGGATGTCGAGGGTAAGGGTGCGGGCGATGTCCTGGAAGAGGTCCTCGCCCTCCTTGACGTAGCGGGTGCGCAGCACCTCGTGCCGGTCCACGAGGCGGGTGAGGCAGACGCGCAGCACGTCGAGGCGGAGCGGGCCGTCGAGACGGAGGGCGAACACCACGTTGTAGGCGGCGTTCTCGCCGTGCAACTGGTCGAGGAACCACAGGCGTTCCTGTGCGCTGGAGGCGGGCAGCGGCCCGGTCCTCGCCACGGCGGGCACGCGGGCCGCGGCGGTCGTGGCCGTCTCGGCCGCAGGGGCGCCGCCCGCGCCGCCGCGCAGCTTGTCCAGCAGTGCGGCGCGCAGCGCGGCGGTGGAGGGCTCGGTCTCGTGCGCTGTCATGTCAGGCCTCCGCGCCCTGGGCGATGACGCGCCGCACGACGGTGAGGGCGGCGTCGATGTCGGCGCTGTCGACGCCGCGGTGGGTGACGGCGCGCAGCCGGCCGTGGCCCAGTTCGGCGATGGCCAGGCCCTGGCGGGCGGCCGCGTCGGCGAAGATCTGCCAGGTGAAGCCGGGGGCCGTCACGCGGAACATGACGATGTTGGTCTGTACGGCGTCGGGGTCTACGGTGATGCCGTCGATGTCGGCGAGGCCCTTGGCCAGGCGCAGGGCGTTGTCGTGGTCCTCGGCGAGGCGCTCGTAGTCGTCGAGCGCGACCAGCCCCGCGGCGGCCAGCAGACCGGCCTGGCGCATGCCGCCGCCGAGCATCTTGCGGACGCGGCGGACGCCGCGCACGAAGTCGGCGGAGCCCACCACCATCGAACCGATCGGCGCGGACAGGCCCTTGGACAGGCAGAACTGCACGGAGTCGGCGTACTGGGCCAGGTCGGCGGGCGGGCGGCCGAGCGCCACCGCCGCGTTGAAGATCCGCGCCCCGTCCAGGTGGACGCCGATACCGCGCTCGTCCGCCAGCTCCCGTACCTCGCGCTGGTACTCGAAGCTCAGCAGCACTCCGCCGCACCGGTTCTGGGTGTTCTCCAGACAGATCAGCGACGGGAGGGCGAACTGCGGGTCCTCCGGGTCGTCGGGGAACCCGGCCCGCAGGTCCGCCAGGGGCAGTGTGCCGTCGGGCCGGTTGACGACCGGTTCGTAGACGACGCCGCCGCACACCGAGGCGCCGCCCGCCTCGTAGACGTAGATGTCGCTCTCGGTGCCCACCAGGACCTTCGAGCCGCGTGGCGCGTGCGTCATGATCGAGGCCAGGTTGGCCATGGTGCCGCTCGGCATCAGGCAGCCGGCCTCCTTGCCGAGCAACTGGGCGGCCTTCTCCTCCAGTTCGCGGACGGTGGGGTCTTCGCCGTACACGTCGTCGCCCAGCCGGGCCTGGCCCATCGCGCGGAGCATGGCGGGGGTCGGCAGGGTGAAGGTGTCGCTGCGCAGCTCGATCATGCGGGTGTCTCCTGTTGCCGAGTCGTGAGGGCGGCACCGAGGTCGTCGGCGACGGCTTTGACGTGCGGGGGGCGCACGATGTCGTAGTGGTCGGCGGGCAGTTCGCGGACGACGGCCGGGCCCTGCCAGGACGCCGCCCAGCGGGCGGCCTCGTGTCCGGCCGCCGCGTCGGTGCCCTGGTAGAAGCGGACGGCGCCGGGGTAGGGGCGCGGCCGGTGGGTCGCGGCCAGCAGCCGGTTGTTGCGGAACACGGCGTAGTGGCGGGCGAGTCGGTGCCCGTCCGGGCCGCCGGGCCCGTCGTCGGGCCACGGGGTGTCGAGGTGCCGGGCGAGTGTCTCGACGGCCGCGTCGGTGCGGGCCGCCGCCGCGTGCGCCGCCAGCTGGGCGAGCAGGGCGGGGTCGGCGGGGCGGCCCGCCGAGCGCAGCACGTCCACGGCGAAGTCCCGCAGCAGCTCGGACTCCGGCGGGGCGGCCGTCGGGAAGCCGCTGTCGATGAGCGCGAGAACCGTGGCGGGTGTGCCGCGCTCGTGCAGGCGGCAGGCCATCTCCTGGGCGACCAGGCCGCCGAAGGACCATCCGGCCAGCGCGTAGGGGCCCTCGGGGCGCACGGCGAGCACGGCCCGCAGGCAGCGTTCGGCCAGTTCGGCGACGGAGGCGGGCAGGGCGTCGGCGTCGTCAAGGCCGGGCGCGGGCAGGGCGTACACCGGCTGGTCGTCGTCGAGGGCGGCGGTCAGGTCGCGGTAGCAGGTCACCCCCCCGCCGACGGGATGGACGAGGAACAGGGGCGTGCGGTGGCCGTGGCCGCGCAGCGTCGCGATGGGCGCGGCCGTGGCGTCGGCCGGGTCGGGGCGCTGCCGCAGCAGCGCGGCCTGCCGGGCGATCGTGGGGTGTTCGAGGACTGCGGAGACGCGCAGGGCGGCGCCGAACTCGACGTTGATCAGGGCGACGAGGCGGACGGCGGTGAGGGAGTGCCCGCCCAGGGCGAAGAAGTCGTCGTGCACGCCCACGTCCTGGGTGTCGAGCAGCCGCTGCCACAGCCGCACCAGGCGCTCCTCGTGCGGGTCGCGAGGGGCGGTGCGGGGCCCTTCGCCGCACACCGTCGCGGGCGGCTGCGGCAGCGCCGCGCGGTCGAGCTTGCCGCTGCCGGTGAGCGGCATGGCGGCCAGGCGCACCCAGGCGGTCGGCACCATCGGGGCGGGCAGCCGCTGGGCGAGATGGGCGGCCGCGTCGACAGCCGGGTCGAGGTCGGCGCCGGCGGCGGGTACGACGTAGCCGACGAGCCGCTCACCGCGCAGCACGACCGCGCACTCGGCGACGCCCGGGTGGGCGGCCAGCACGGCCTCGATCTCCTGCAGTTCGATGCGGACTCCGCGCAGTTTGACCTGGGAGTCGGTGCGGCCCCGGTACTCGAGGGTGCCGTCGGGCAGCAGGCGGGCCAGGTCGCCGGTGCGGTACATGCGCCGCCGCACGCCCGCGCGGTCGGTGTGTGTGACGAAGGCCCGCTCGGTCAGGTCGGGCCTGCCGTGGTAGCCGTCGGCGAGGCCGACGCCGCTGAGGTGCAGTTCACCGGTGACGCCGACGGGCACGGTGTGGCCGCGCGGGTCCAGGACGTGGGTCTGCATGTTGGCGATGGGGCGGCCGATCGGCACCACGGCGCGGCCGTCGTCGCGGCAGCGCCAGGCGGTGACGTCGACGGCGGCCTCGGTGGGGCCGTACAGGTTGTGCAGTTCGGCGTCCAGGACGGCGAAGAACCGGGTCTGCAGATCGTGCGGCAGTGCCTCACCGCTGCACACGACCCGGGTCAGGCCGGTGCACCGGCGGGCGGCGGGTTCCTCGACGAACGCCTGGAGCATGGACGGCACGAAGTGCACGGTCGTGATGTGCTCGGCGACGATCAACTCGGCGAGATGGGCGGGGTCGCGGTGGCCGCCGGGCCGGGCGTGCACCACGGTGGCCCCCGCGAGCAGCGGCCAGAACAGCTCCCACACCGACACGTCGAACGTGTACGGCGTCTTGTGCAGCACCCGCTCCCCTGCCGTGAGCCGGTACTCCTGCTGCATCCACAACAGCCGGTTGCAGATGGCCCGGTGGGAGACGACGACGCCCTTGGGGGTGCCGGTGGATCCCGACGTGAAGATCATGTAGGCGGGGTCGTCGGGAGTGTGCCCGCTCTCCTGCCGGACGGCGTCCGCCGGTTCGGCGTCCGGGCCCACCACCGTCACGCCGGGCACGGCGGCGAGCCGGTCACCACCGGCCGCGTCCGTGACGACCACGGTCAGGCCCGCGGCGTCCACGACCTGCCGGATGCGCCGGTCCGGGTGCTCGGCGTCCAACGGCACGTAGGCGGCACCGGCCTTGAGGACGGCGAGCAGGGCCACGGACAGATCGAGCGAGCGCTCCAGGAGGACACCGACGAACGTGCCGCGGGCCACGCCGCGCTCGCGCAGCGCGGCCGCCAGGCGCGCCGCCCGCTCGTCCAGGGCGCGGTAACTCAGCTCGGCCCCGTCGTGGCGCACCGCGGTCTCCTCGGGGCGCAGCCGCACCTGTTCGGCGACGAGGGCGTGCAGCAGGTGGGGGCGGTCGCCGTAGTCCCGCTCGGTGGCGTTCCAGGAGGCGATCAGCGCGTGCTCGGCGGGCGAGAGCAGATCCGCGTCCAGGTACGGGCTGTGCGGCGATCGGGCCATGGCCGCGAGGGCGGCGGCGTAGTGGCCGTGGAAGGCGGTGATCTGGTCGTCGTCGAACCGGGCGGCGTCGTAGCGCAGTCCGAGCGTGAGACGGCCGTCCCCGCTCGCGAGCGCGAACTCGGCACCGAAGGGGAAGTTCGTCGGCGCCTCCCCCTGGGCGTCCAGGACACTGACCGCGCCGTCGTACGCTCCGGTGCTCTCCACGTGGAAGTGCGTGAAGTTGAAGAACGTCTCGAAGAGTTCCGCGCCGCCGTGCAGCCGCATGATCTCCTGGAGCGGGAAGCGGCGGTGCGGCTGGATGTCGATGTCCTGGCGTGCGGTGCGCTCGATCAGGTCGATCCAGCTGCCGCCGGCCGAACGGGACCGCAGCGGCAAGGTGTTGAGGAAGACGCCCAGGGTCAGTTCGGCGTCGCGGTCCTCGCCGCGGCCGTTGTGGACGACGCCGGTGACCACGTCGTCGCTGCCGCCGAGCAGGCCCATGACGCGCAGGTGCGCGGCGAGCAGGACGGTGCGCAGCGGCACGTCGAGGCGGGCCGCGAGCGATGTGAGGGCGGCGGTCACCTCGGGGGCGACGGGGGCCTCGGCGAAGCGCATGTCGCTCGCCCGGTCCTGGCCCGTGGTGCGTACCGGGCGGGGCAGCCGGGTCGAGACGGCGTCCGCCAGCTCCCCGCGCCAGTAGGCGGCGCTGTCCTCGTCGGCGAGCGCGGCGGCCTCCAGGGCGACGTAGTCGCGGAAGCGGGCGGCGGGCGGGGCGGTGCCGGGGCCCGGGGCGCCGGTGAGCGCGGCGGCGTAGCGGGTGAGCAGCTCCGTGAACAGGGAGCGTTCGCTCCAGCCGTCGAGGATCGCGTGGTGCTCGGTGACGAACAGCTGCTGGGTGTCGTCGGACAGGCGCTGCACGTGGAAGCGGATCAGCGGGGCGTGCCGCCCGTCGAAGGGTTCGGCCTGTTCGTGGGCGGCGCGCCGGTCGATCGCCGCCTGCTGCTGGGCGGCGGTCAGGTGCGTGAGGTCCTCGAAGGTGACGGGAGCGCTCACCCGGTGGTGCACCTGCTGGACGGGCACGGAGCAGGTGTGCAGGTCGAAGGAGGTGCGCAGGATGTCGTGGCGGCCGATCGTCTCGTCGAGGGCGGTGCGCCAGGCGGCTTCGTCGAAGCGGGCGCGCAGCCGGTAGGCGGTGGTGTTGTGGTAGACGCCGGTGCCGCCGCGGGACAGACCGCTGTGGAACACCATGCCGAGCTGGGTGCGGGTCATCGGGTAGGCGTCGTCGAGGCCGGGCGGCAGCAGCGCCCGGTCGGCGGCGGACAGCAGGTCGAACGCCTCGGGGCGGCTGTCCTGTCCGCGCGGTCCGCGCACGGTGACGGAGCCGGCCAGGTTGCGGACCGTCTTCTTGTCCATCAGATCGGTGAGCTTGAAGTCGAGCCCTGCCTCGCGGGCGCGGGCCAGCAGCTGGATGCTGCGGATGGAGTCGCCGCCCAGGGCGAAGTAGCCGTCGTCGATGCCGACGCGGCAGCCGAGCACCTGCTCCCACACCTCGACGAGGGCACGTTCGACCTCGGTGCGCGGGGCGACGTACCGGGCGGCCGGCTCCCGGGCCACCCCGGGTGCGGGCAGCGCGTCGCGGTCGACCTTTCCGTTGGCGGTCAGCGGAAGGGCCGGCAGCACGGTGCAGGAGGCCGGGACCATGTAGTCGGGCAGCAGGGCGGCCAGGTGGTCGCGCAGCGCCTGCGCGTCGGTGGCGTCGGCGCCGGGCGCGGCGGCGTACGCGGCGAGATAGGGGTGGCCCGCGTCGTCGGTGCGCAGCAGCACCGCCGAGTCGACGACGGCGTCGTGGGTGCTCAACGCGGCCTCGATGTCGCCGAGTTCGATGCGGAACCCGCGCAGTTTGACCTGGCGGTCGATGCGGCCGCAGTACTCCAGGTCGCCGTCGGGCAGCGGGCGCACCAGGTCGCCGGTGCGGTACAACGGGCCGGTCGCGCCGGTGCCGGGCGGTGCGGGCACGAACCGCCGCGCGGTCAGCTCGGGCTGGTTCAGATAGCCGTCGGCCAGTCCCGCGCCGCCCACGTACAGCTCGCCGGGCACACCCGTGGGCACGGGGCGGCCGTGCCGGTCCAGGACGTACAGGCGCAGGTCGGGGATGGGCCTGCCGATGACACTGCCACGGCCCTCGTCCAGGTCGCGCAGGGTGATCGGACGGTAGGTCACATGCACGGTCGTCTCGGTGATCCCGTACATGTTGACCAGCCGCGGCGAGCTGTCGCCGTGCCGCTCGAACCAGTCGCGCAGGGCGGGCAGGTCCAGGGCCTCGCCGCCGAAGACGACCAGGCGCAGCGCGAGCGGGCGCGGGGTGTCCCGGTCGGTCCGCATCAGCTGGTAGAACGCCGACGGCGTCTGGTTGAGCACGGTCACCCGCTGCGCGCTCAGCAGCCGGTGGAACGCCTCGGGGTCGCGGCTGGTCTCGTAGGGCACCACCACGAGCCGCCCGCCGTGGGCGAGGGCGCCCCAGATCTCCCACACCGAGAAGTCGAAGGCGTAGGAGTGGAACAGCGTCCACACGTCCGTCGGCCCGAAGCCGAACCAGGGCTCGGTCGCGGAGAACAGCCGGGCGATGTTGCGGTGCGGGATCAGGGTGCCCTTGGGGCGGCCGGTGGAGCCGGACGTGTAGATGACGTACGCGAGGTCGTCGGCGGTGACGCCGCTGTCCGGGGCGGTGCGGGGCCGCGCGGCGACGGCGGCGGCGTCGCGGGCCGGGTCGACGACGTGCACGGGCAGCCCGTCCCACCAGCGCGGGACCCCGTCGCCGACGACCAGGGTGCGCACCCCGCTGTCGTCGGCCATGAAGCGCAGCCGGTCGGTGGGGTACGCCGGGTCGAACGGCACATAGGCGCCGCCCGCCTTCACGACGGCCAGGAGGGCGACGAGGAGGTCGGCGGTGCGGCGCATGCTCAGCCCCACCAGGGTGCCGGGGACGACGCCGGCCGCGCGCAGGTGGTGCGCCAACTGGTTGGCGCGCGCCTCCAGTTCGGCGTACGTGAGGTGCGTGTCGCCGTCGGCCACGGCGATCGCGTCGGGGGTGCGTGCCGCCCAGTCGGCGAACCGCTCGTGGCACAGCCGCGGCGGCGTGCCCGTCGACGCCGTCGACGAGGCCGCGTGGCGGGCGAGCTCGGTGTCGGTGAGCACCCGCAGCGTCGACACGGGACGGTCCGGGGCGGCGGCGACGGATTCCAGGAGCACCCCGTACTGCTCGGCGAGGAGCGCGATCGTCTCGGGACCGAACAGGTCGGCGCGGTACTCGAAGGCACACTCGATACCGGCCGGGGACTCGATCGCGTCCAGCATCAGGTCGAACTTGGCCTCGGAGAGCGTGACCGGCAGCCACTCGACGTCCACGCCGGGCAGCGTCCACTCCAGATCGCCCGACCGGTTCATCCCGAACATCACCTGGAACAGCGGTGAGGACTTGGGCCCCAGCCGGGCCCCCGCGAGCTCCACCAGCCGCTCGAAGGGCAGGTCCTGGTGGTCGTGCGCCTCCAGCACCCGGTCACGGACCCGGTCGAGCAGCTCCCTGAAGGTCGGATCGCCGGACAGGTCGGTGCGCAGCACCGTGGTGTTCACGAACAGGCCGACGGTCTGGGCGAACTCGTCACGGTTGCGGCCCGCGATGGGCGTGCCGACAAGGATGTCCTCGTCCCCGGTGTAGCGGCTCAGCAGCACGCTGAAGGCGGCGAGCAGCCCCATGAACGGGGTGGCGCCGGACCGCGCGCACAGTTCGGTCAGCCCCTGCGCCGCCCGGTCGGACAGCCGGAAGACATGGCTTCCGGCGCCGTCGGGTACGTCCTGGCGGCGCGGCCGGGGCGTGGGCAGCTTCAGGGTGGGCAGCTCACCCGAGAGCCGCTCGCGCCAGTACTCCTCCTGGCGGCGGGCAGCGGCGCACTCCAGCCACTCGTCCTGCCACGTGGAGTAGTCCGCGTACTGCACCTCGGGCGGCCGCTGGTCGTCCGGGGTGCCCGCGGTGCGAAGTGCGTAGCCGTGGGACAGCTCCTTGAGGAGGATGCCCGAGGACCAGCCGTCGGTGACGATGTGGTGCATGTCGAGCAGCAGCACCGACGAGCGCCGTGACCTGCGCAGCAGCGCGACGCGGAACAGCGGCCCGGTGTGCAGGTCGAAGGGGCGTGTGCTCTCCCGGCGCAGCCACCGGGCCACTTCCTCGTCGTCGTCCGCGTCGGCGGCCTCGTCCACCCGCCACGCCAACTCGGCTTGCACGCTGATGAGTTGGAGAACCCCGCCGTCGCGCACCGTGAACCGGGTGCGCAGCGCCTCGTGCCGGTCGAGCAGGCCCTGTGCGGCCTCGCGCAGGGCCCGCTCGTCGAGCTCGCCGGTGAGCGCGAAGAACAGCGGCACGTGGTAGGTGGAGGCGTCGCCCGCCAGTTCCTGTAGGAAGTACATGCGCTGCTGGGCCCGCGAGGCGGGGAAGACGTAGAAGTCCTCACCGCTGGCGCCGTCCGGCACGTCCGCGGCCACATCATCAAACTGGCTCGTACTCAACGGACTTGACCTCATCCTTTCACATGCGGGACTTTCGGCGGACGCCCTGGGGCCCGTCCGGCGGATCCTGCGGGAGTCGCGGGCTCTGGCCTGCACCGATCGATCGCGGTCACCCGAGTCCAGCCAGATCCGCCGGACAGACACGCCCTAGCCCGCGGTGGCCGGGGCGAGCCGGTCGCCGGCCGCCAGCGGCGGGTAGACCTCCAGCGCGTCCACCGGGTGGTACTCGATGTCGAGGCCGGTGCCGAGGCCCAGTTCGGTGGCCAGTTCGAGCAGGACGTCGAGGGCGACGTGGTCCTCCAGGGCGAACCCGGTGGAGTCGAAGACGGTGGTGCGCGCACGCTGGGCGTGGGCGGTGGCCGGGTCGGCGCACAGCTGCGGCAGACGGGCGCCGATGCCGTCCGCGCCGAGCTGCTGGCACTCTCCCTCGCGCAGCGCCTGCTCGACATGGTCGGTGCACACGAACGCCCGCGTCAGCAGCGAACGGGGCAGCTCGGTCTTGCCGGGCAGGTCCGCGCCGATGGCGTTGACGTGCAGGTGCTCGCGCAGGTCGACGTCGTCGAAGACGGGGCCCGCGCCGACCTCGACGGAGGTGGCGGTGCACAGGATGTCGGCGGAGGCCACCACGTCGGCCGCGGCGGCGGCCCGCACGTCGAGGCCGAGGAACCCCACGCGCTGCGGGAACGTGGCCAGATGCCCCGGGTTCACGTCATGCACCAGGACCTCACGGATGTCGAACACCCGGCTCAGGGCGTGCAGTTGGGTCACCGCCTGGGCGCCGGCGCCGATCAGGCCGACGACGCCGCTGTCGGGCCGGGCGAGCAGTCGGCTGGCCACAGCGGAGGCCGCGCCGGTGCGGATGGCGGTG
The DNA here is from genome assembly GCF_001270025.1 of Streptomyces azureus. NCBI lineage: Bacteria > Bacillati > Actinomycetota > Actinomycetes > Kitasatosporales > Streptomycetaceae > Streptomyces > Streptomyces azureus. The sequence continues at coordinate 26,486 of NZ_DF968285.1, forward strand.
AGCACCACGCCGTCGGCGAGCGCCGTCAGCCGGCCGGTGATGTCGTCGAAGCGGGCGACGGTGCCGAGGATGGTGGGCAGCGCGCAGTGCGCGGGGTTGCCCGGCGAGTAGGCGACGGTCTTGATGGTGACGCTGCTGCCGGGTTCATGGTGCGGCATCCACTCCAGGCAGCCCTCACCGTGGGCCTGTCTGGTGAATCCGCCGCGGGCGGGCGTGCTGCCGCCCGTGCCGTGGGCGAGCGCGGTGAACGCCGTGTCCAGGGCGTCGATGACGCGGTCCATCACCGCGTCGCGGCCGACGGTGCCGATGATGCGGGAGATGTCGTGGGCGTCCAGAACGAGGGTGGTCATGGGCTGGGCTCCGTGGGTGTCGGTGGGGCGGGCGGACGCGCGGTCAGCGCGGGGTGGTCTGCGGTGCCTCGACGAGCGAGCGGGGCCGCATGTCGGTCCACGCCCGCTCGACGTGGTCCAGGCACTCCTGGCGGCTCGCCTCGCCGAAGACCGGCTGCCAGCCGTCGGGGACGGCGGCGAAGGCCGGCCACAGGGAGTGCTGTCCCTCGTCGTTGACCAGGACGAGGAACGTGCCGTCGGTGTCGTCGAATGGGTTGGCCATGGTGCTGTGGTCTCCGCTCGGTGAGGGACAGGACAGGGCGGGACGGGAGACGGGGCGGCCGGTCAACCGCCCAACCGCGCGAACAGTTCCCTGACTTCGGCTTCCGTCATGGCCGCGACCCGCTCGGCCAGGAGCCGTTCCACGTCCAGCGCCAGGGCCTCGACGGTCGGGCTGCCGAAGACGGTCTTGAGCGGCAGTTCGACGCCGAAACACTGGTGGACGCGGGAGACGAGCCGGGTGGCCACCAGCGAATGGCCGCCCAGGGCGAAGAAGTTGTCGAGTGCGCCGACCTTGTCGACGCCCAGCAGATCGGCCCAGATCCGGGCGATGTTCTCCTGCACCGGCCCCTGGGGCGCCACGAACTCCAGGTCCGAGTGGTCGCGCAGCCGGTCCGGCTCGGGCAGCGCCCTGCGGTCGACCTTGCCGTTCGAGGTGAGCGGGAAGGCGTCCAGGACCAGCACGAACGAGGGGACCATGTAGTCCGGCAGCAGGTTGCCGACGTGGCGGCGCAGCGCCGTCGGCGTCGGTGCCTGCGCCGCGCCGGCCGCCACGACGTAGGCGACGAGCCGTTTGATCCCGGACGCCGACTCCTGGACGACGGTGAGGGCCTCCGTGACGTCCGGGTGCCGGGTGAGGACGGCGTCGATCTCGCCGAGTTCGACGCGCATGCCGCGGATCTTGACCTGGTGGTCGGTGCGGCCGACGAACATGAGGGTGCCGTCGGGGCGCCGGTAGCCGCGGTCGCCCGTGCGGTACATGCGCTCGCCGGGCGCGTACGGGCTGGGCACGAACGCCGCCGCCGTCCTGGCCGGGTCGCCGAGGTAGCCGCGGGCCAGGCCGACGCCGCCGATGTACAGGTCCCCGACGACACCCACCGGCACTTCCTGGTGGTGGGCGTCGAGCACGTGGATCTGGTTGTTGTCGAACGGCAGGCCCACGCTGACCGCGCCGGCCGTGTCGATGTCGGCGGCGGTGCAGGCGTGCGTGGTGGAGTCGATGGAGACCTCGGTGGCGCCCCAGGTGTTGTGCAGGGTGCCGGGCAGCGACTCCCCGTGGCGGCGCACCAGTTCACCGGAGAGCGCCTCGCCGCTGGAGACGGTGGTGCGCAGCGCGCTCAGCAGGGCGCGGGTGTCCGGGTCCAGGGCGTCGACGGTGTCGACGACCATCGCGAGCATGCTGGGCACGAGCTGAAGGTGGATGGTGCGGCTGCGGGTCGCGGCGTCGACGATCTCGCGCGGGTCGCGGTGCAGTTCGGGGTCGATCAGGGCGATGCGGCCGCCGTGCAGCAGCGGCCAGAAGATCTCCAGGGCCGCGTCGTCGAAGCTCAACGTGGTCTTGTGCAGGACGGTCTCGCCCGGGTGCAGGCGGTGCTGGCGCTGGAGGAACGCCATGCGGTTGACCCAGCCCCGGTGAGTGTTGGCCACGCCCTTGGGGCGGCCGGTGGAGCCGGACGTGTAGTACACGGACACCAGGTCGTCCGGGTGCACGGGTGCGTCGGGCGGCGTCGGGCCGTGGGCGTCGGTCGTCTCCCGGTCGGTGTCCAGGAACACCCGGTGGGTGACGTCCGGGACGCCGTCGCGGTGCCGTTCCAGGCTCAGACACCAGCGGGAGCGGGCGTCCTCGCTGATCGTCTCCAGGCGGTGGCGCGGCGAGGTGGGGTCCAGCGGCAGATAGGCGGCTCCCGCCTTGAGGATGCCGAGCAGCCCCACGACCATGTCGACGGAGCGGTCCATGCAGATGCCGACGACCGCGTCGGCGCCCACGCCCAGGGTCCGCAGGTGGCGGGCCAGCCGGTTGGCGCGGGCTTCCAGCGCACCGTAGGTCAGGTGCGTGTGGCCGTGGACGACGGCGACGGCGTCGGGGGTCCGTGCCGCCTGCTCCTCGACCAGGTGATGCAGGCAGGTCCCGTCGAGGAACGGCACGTCGGTCTCGTTCCAGGCGGCCAGCCGCCGGTGTTCGGCGGGCGACACCAGCGCGTACTGGGACAGCGGCCGGTGCGGATCGTCGAGGACGCCGGCCAGCAGCGTCCGGTAGACGTCGAGGAAGCGCTCCGCGGTATCCCGCGTGAACAGGTCGGTGTTGTACTCCAGTTCGCACTCCAGGGCACCGCCCGGCGCGACGGCCATGAACAGGGTCATCTCGAACCGCGCGGAGCCGTTCGGCACGTGCGCCAGCTCGACGTCCAGGCCGTCGAGGGCGAGCCTGCGGTCGAAGTCGTTCTGGTAGGCGAAGACCACCTGGGCCAGCGGCTGGTAGCCACTGTGGCCGCCGCCGACGACCCGGTTCACGATGCGGTCGAAGGGGATGTGGTCGTAGGCGGACGCGCGCCGCACCGCCGCCTCGACGCGGGCGGCGTGGGCGGCGAACGTGTCCTGCCCGTCGTACCCCGACCTGACCGGCATGGTGTTGACGAAGAAGCCGATCAGCCGTTCCAGGTCGGGGTGGTGGCGGCCCGCGACGGGCGTGCCGACGACGACGTCCGCCTCGCCGGTCCAGCGGTGCATCAGCAGCGTGAACACGGCCAGGGTCAGCGAGTACGTCGACACCCCGCACCGCCGGGCCACGTCGGCGATCCGCGCGGAGGTGGCGGCGTCCAGGTCGTGCAGCACGGCGTCGCCGCGCGTGGACAGGACGTCGCCGCGCGGCAGGTCGGTGCGCAGCGCCGGGGCGTCGGGCGCCCCGCGCAGTTCCTCCTCCCAGAAGCGCAGCCCGCGCTCCAGGTCCTCGCCCACCGTGCGCCGCTCCCAGGCGGCGTAGTCGGAGAACCGGACGGGCAGCGCTTCGGCGTCGCCGGCGGGGCCGTCGCCGCGGGCCTGCCGGTAGCCGGCGCTCAGCTCTTCGAGGAAGACGGTGTTGGACCAGCCGTCGGTGACGATGTGGTGGAGCGTGAACAGCAGCGCCCACTCGTCGTCGCCGATGCGGAAGGCGTGGCCGCGCACCAGCGGCGCCGCCGTCAGGTCGAAGGGGCGGCGGATCGTGGTGCGCAGCGTCTCGCGCAGCCACGGCTCGCCGCCCTCGGCGTACGCGGCGCGCAGGTCCTGTACGTCGAGGGCACAGACCACGTCCTCCCGCACCAGCAGGACGGGCGTCTCACCGTCGTCGCCCGCCGCGACCTGGGTGCGCAGCGGCTCGTGCCGGTCCACCACTTCCTGGAGCACCGCCTGCAGCGCCGCCGTGTCCAGTGCTCCGCGCACCCGGTAGGAGAGCGGCTCGTTGTAGGCGGGGTCCGACGGGTCGAGGAGGTGCAGGAACCACAGCCGCTCCTGGGCGTGCGACAGCGGAACGGGGCGCTGACTGTCGACGCGCTCGATCGGCTCTGGCGCGGCCGACTGCTCGGGCGTCCGGGTGAGGCGCTCGGCCAGGGCGGCGGCGGTGCGGCCCTCGAAAAGCCACGGCAGCGGCACGTTCTGCCCGAACTCGCCGCGCACCCGCATGATGAGGCGGGCGGCGAGCAGCGAGTCACCGTAGTCGAAGAAGCTGTCGTCGGGGCCGAGCCCGGGCATGCCGAGCACATCGCGGAACAGGTCCGTCAGCCGTGCCTGTACGGCGTCGGCGGTCATGCTGCTCACACCGTCTCCTGAGTCGAACGTCGCGAAACCCGCAGCCTTCCGGTCCCCCGGCGCGTGGCCAGGTCGACGTCGGCCGTGCAGCGCAGGGGCGTCTCGTCGAGCGTCAGCTCGCCCTCCAGGTGCAGCCGCCCGGTACCGGCCGTGAAGTCGGCGTCGTCCACGGCGGTGCGGTCGGGGTCGAGGGCGACGTCGAGCGTGGTGTCGCCGCGGGGCCCCTCGAAGGTCAGCGGGACGGTGCGCAGGCGGGTGATGCGGGTGTGCAGCTCGGCCGCGGAGAGCCGGGCGTCACCGAGGACGACCGGGCTGTCGGCTGCGCTGAGCCGGGTCACCGGTGGCGATGTGCGGTCACTCATGCGGTTCCACCCCTCGGGCGAGCTGTTTACGGTCGACCTTGCCGTTGGGCGTCAACGGCAGCGTGTCCACGGGGATCAGGCGCTTGGGCACCATGTACGACGGGAGCCGGGCGGCGAGTTCGGCCGTGGCCCGCTCGGCGTCGAAGTCCTCGGCGCACTCGACGAACCCGACGAGCCGGTCGGCGCTCGCCGACCGCACCGGCAGGACGGCGGAGCGGCGCACACCCGTCACCGCGTCCAGGGCGGCCTCGATCTCGGCCGGTTCGATGCGGTAGCCGCTGATCTTGAGCTGGTCGTCGACCCGGCCGAGAAAGACCAGACGTCCGTCCGGCGCCACCCGGCCGAGGTCGCCGGTGCGGTACATGCGGGCGCCGGGCCGGTTCGAGAACGGGTCGGGCAGGAAGGCACGGGCGGTGTGCGCCGGGTCGCCCGCGTATCCGCGCCCGACGCCGGGGCCGCCCAGGTAGATCTCACCGACCAGTCCCGGCGGCAGCAGCTTCTGCTCCGGCGACAGGACGTAGACGGTGCCCGAGCCGGCCGGGCGGCCCAGGCACACCCGCGCGTCGCGGTGCACGTCCGCCTCGACGGAGCCGATGGAGCACTCGGTGGCGCCGTAGACGCTGACCGCGTGCACACGCGCCTGCCGCAGCGTGTCCCACAACTGCGCGCCGGGTTTCTCACCGCCGAAGACGAGCAGCTTCAACGGGGTCTGCAGCAGACCGAATTCGACGAGCAGCACCAGCTGCGAGGGGGCGCAGTCGACGACGTCGAGTTCGGTGCCGGGGGCGCGGGTCAGGAAGCTGCCGGGGTCGCGCCGCTGCATCTCGTCGAAGAGCACGAGACGGTGCCCGAGGGTGATCATGGGCAGCATCTGGTCGATGAACGAGTCGAAGGTGACGGGGGCGGCCCCGCCGACCCGCAGCCCGCTCCCGTCCGGGCTCACGCGCCGGTACACGGGCGCGAGTTGGGTGTGCACGTGCTCGGCCAGGCCCAGGTGGTCGATGAGGACACCTTTGGGGTTTCCGGTGGAGCCCGAGGTGAACACGGCGTAGGCCAGCTGCCGGGGCAGCGGCCGCGCGTACGCGGGCACCTCCCCGGGCTCGGTGTCGTCGGTCACCGCGACGACCGGCGGGCCAAGGCGTGCCGCCGCCTCCTGGTGGGCGGCGTCGGCGACGACCAGCCGTACGCCGGCGAGCGCGAGCTTCTGCTGCGTACGACGCTCCGGCTCGCCGGGGTCGACCAGCAGGAAGGCCGCGCCGGCCGCCCAGATCCCCAGTACGGCGGCCACCAGCTCGCCGGTGCGCTCGGTCAGGACGGCCACGGCGGTCTCGGCACCGGCGCCCCGGGACTCGAGGCGGGCCGCGAGACGGCGGGCCCGTACGTCCAGGTCGGCGAAGGTCAGCTCGCCGTCGGGAGCTTCGACCGCGATCGCGTCCGGCCACTGCCTGACCGCTGCCGCGAACATCTCCTGCACCGGCACGAACGTGTCGCCCTCGTCATCGTCGCGGCACACCGTGTCGAGCAGCGCCTCGCGGGTGCCCGCCGACATCAGGGCGTCCGCCCCGGCGCCGGGGCGGACGCCGCCCGTCGCGGCCAACGGCAGCACTCCGCTCGCCGCCGCGATCAGGTCGCCGAGCAGCGGCTCCGGGTCGGCGGCGAGCCGCTGTGTCGCCCGGTCGAGTACGTCGAGGAGTTCGGCGGCGGCCGTGGCGGACAGCGCCTCGGGCACCGCCTCGACGACGAACCGCGGTGCGGCGTCCCCTCGCACGCGCAGCGCCACCGGGGTACCCGGCCCGTCCGCGGGCTCCGACGAGACGATGCTGTCGAAGAGTTCGCCGTCGCCGCCGACGGCCCAGCGCCGGATGTCCTCGGGCCCCACGCCGAGGTGGCGCCGCGCCTCCCGCCGCTGGGCGCTCAGCTCCCGCAGCCATGCGGACACCGGGCGCCCGGCGGGGAGCCGCACCCGCAGCGGCACCGCTTCCCCGCCCGCGGTGACGTGGCCGAACACCACGTCGTCACGGCCCGACCGCAGGGCGAGCGCCACGGCCCAGACGCCGTCGGCCAGCGTGTCGGGGGCGACACCCCAGCGTTCGGCGGCGGCCGTGAGGCGGGCGGCCCGCCGCGAGCCGAGCGTCAGGGCGTACTCCACGTACTCCACGTACTCCATGGGCGCCCCGGCGGCCTGCGCGCCGTCGGCACGGCGGGCCGCCGGGAAGGCGCGTTCGCGGGTGGCGAGTCCCGTGAAGGCGTCCTGCCAGTACCGCTTCGCCGCCTCGCGCCCGTCAACGGCTACCGACATGAGCGACCTTTCCTTTCGCCTCGTGGGTGCGCCAGTCGTCGAGCGCCTCGTGCAGCGCGGTGAGGGCCCGCCGCATCCGCTCGGCGGGGATGCCGGTGGGGAACCGGATGTGCCCGCGCACCACGGGGACGTAGTTCGCCGAGGTGGTGAGCACCAGGTGGTGCCGCTCAAGGGCGAAGTCGGCGAACCGCTCGATGTCGGCGACGCGCAGGTCGAGCCAGAGCTGGGTGCCGCCCGGCGGCAACGACCCGGCCCCGCCCGTCTCCCGGGCGTGGTCGAGCGCGGCGGCCCGCCCCGCCCGTACCCCTTCGACCAGCTCGGCGTTGCCGCGGTCGATCGCGGCCACCGCGTCCAGCTGGGCCCGCCCGTTGACGGCCACCGCCTCCCATTCGAGGCGCGGCACGAGCCGGGCGATGTTCTCCTGGGCGGCCACGATCCAGCCCACCCGGTCGCCGGGGCGCCCGTAGTTCTTGGAGACGGAGTTGACGATCGTCAGCCCCCCCTCCTCGACGGCGAGGTCGACCGGGGTGGGGCAGCGGTCGGGGCCGAAGTCGAAGGAGTCGTACACGGCGTCGTAGACCACGTGCACGTCGGGCCGGGCGGCCAGGGCGCGCAGCACGTCGACGTACTCGTGGCGCAGCACCTCGCCGGTCGGGTTGTGCGGCAGGTTGACGTAGACGACGGTCGGCTCGGTGAACTCGCCCTCCAAGACGGCGAGATCGTGTGCCGTGCTGGTCAGCTGGAGCGCCTTCGCGCGCATTCCGGCCGCCCTCATGCTGTCGTACACCCCGCAGAAGACCGGGGTGGTGTGCACCGCCTTGCGGAATCCGCGCGCGGCCAGGTCGCGCAGGACCAGGCCCACGGCGTGCATGCCGCCCGCGGTGACGAGCACGTGGGACTCGTCGACCAGGCGGCTCGCGGACACCTCGTGCTCCCGCTTGACCAGCGCCTCCGTCAGCCGCGGGTGGCCCTGGGAGGGGGCGTAGCCGAAGGGCGCGCCGGGGTGGTCGGTGTGGGTCGTCGTGGCCTGCGGGGACGCCGTGCGCGGCCACTCGGGCACGTTCTCGACCAGCACGAGCCAGTCCTCGCCGGGCCGTGACTCGGCGATGTTCAGGCGCCGTTGCAGCGCGGAGAGCTGCGGGGTCACGTCGCCTCCCCGTGCCGCTCGCGCAGGCTGCGCGGCCGCATGTCGGTCCACACCTCGGCGACCTTGCCGAGACACTCGTCCCGGGTGCCGCTGTGCCCGGTGGCGTTCCAGCCGGCGGGCAGCGGCCTGCCCTCCTGCCAGATCGAGTACTGCTCCTCGTCGTTGACGACGACGTGGAAGCGTTCCTGCGGCTCGTCTGTCTGCTGCACACCCAGCCCCTTTCCGTCGGCCCTGAGTTCGTCGGCGGTCGTCGGCGCGCGCGCCGACGGGGTACGTCGAGGCGGACGCCGACGGGTTCGTCAGCGGGTCTCGGCACCCTTTGCGGGAAGCGGGCCTCGCGCCCGCGCTCACCGGAAGCGGATCTCGCCCTCGGCGGCGTCGAGGATCTTCTCGATCTCGTCGGGGCGTTCGGCCGTCGCGATGATGTGGCCGAGCCGTCCGTAGGCGTCCGTCGCGGGCCGCACCTCGGCGCCCGGCCGTGCTGTCACCGTCACCCGCTCCACCCCGGCGATCGCGGCGGCCCGCTCGACGCCCTCGACGGCGGCGAGCCGTACGGCCTGGTCCGCCATCAGGAACCGGATGCCGCCCTGCCGGGTGAACTGGGCTTCCAGGCGCGGCTGTTGACCGGTCGCGGCGCGCACCTGCTGTTCCAGCAGCGAGGTGCCGGTGGCGAGCCGGATCATCTCCGGGATCATGCCGCCGGCCAGCCGCGGGTTGATCTCGATGATCACCGGCCCGTCCGGCAGCAGCCGCACCTCGGTGTGGGTGGGCCCGAACCGGATGCCCGCCGCGGTGAGCGCGGCGCGCACGGTGCGCTCCAGCTCGGCGGCGACCGATGCGGCGACCGGCGCCGGGAAGAGGTGCTGCTGCTCGACGAAGTGCGGGGTGCCGGTGACCGTCTTGGCGGTGACGCCGACACAGTGGTGGTGGCCCTCGGTGCTGAACATCTCGACGCTGAACTCCGGCCCGTCGGCGAGCTGTTCGACCAGGGCCGTACCGGCCATGGGCAGTCCGCGCGCGTTCACCGTCCGCTTCAGGATGTGCTCGACGTGTGCGGTGGCCTGCTCGGCGGTGGTGCAGCGCAGTACGTCGGTGGAGCCGGAGTCGTCGGCGGGCTTGACCACGCACGGCAGGCCCACGTCGGCCACGGCCGCCGCGGTGGCGGCGGCGTCGCGCACCGCCACGAACCGGGGCTGGCGCACTCCCGCCCGGTCCAGCGTCTCGCGCAGCCGGGCCTTGTCCCGGCAGATCCGCACGGCCTCGGGCGGATTGCCGGGAGCGCCCAGCCAGGTGGCGAGTTCGGCTACGGCGGGCACGTAGAAGTCGCTGGTGGTCGTCACTCCGGCGATCTGGTCGCGGCGGAAGCGGGCCTGCACCGTCTCGCGCAGCGCGGGCAGCGTGTTCGTGTCGCACACGATGATCTCGCTGCCGGTGTCGGCCAGTCCCGCGTACCGCTCGGGGTCGTTGGTGAGGAACACCGGGGTGTAGCCCATCTCGCGGGCCAGGCCCAGGGCGGCCATGCCCGTGCCCGTGGTGTTCGACTCGACGAAGAGGAGGGTGCGCGGGGTGGGCCGGGCGTCCGCGAGCAGGGCCCGCGACCAGGCGTGCACCTCGGTGCCGTACGTGACCTGCGTGGGCTGCTCGGCGCGTTCGAGTCCGGTGAGCCGGTGCTGCTGCCAGTGGTCGTCGCTGTAGACGGTCTCGGCGTAGCGGTCACCGCGGTCGGGAAAGATGCCGACGACGCGGCGGCCCGGCTCGCTGGTGCGGGCCAGGTACCGCAGCACCTGGTAGACCGACCCGGAGGTGTTCCCGGCGAAGATCTGCTGGTCGCGGGCGAGTTCATGGGTCGCGGCGAACGCCTCGTGGTCGTTGAGCCAGTGCACCTCGTCCAGCAGGGACGCGTCGAGGTTGGCGGGCTGCAGGCTGTTGCCGAGGCCGCTCTGCAGTCGTCCGGGCCGGTCGGGCTGGCCGAACAGGGCGCTGCCGACGCAGTCCACGCCGACGACGTACAGGTCGGGGTTGTGGCGGCGCAGCGCGCGGGCCGTGCCGCACAGCGAGCCGCCGCTGCCGACGGAGCCGACCAGTACGTCGACGGTGCCGAGGTCCGTGACGAGTTCCTGGGCGAGTTCACGGTAGGCGCCGGGGTTGTCGGGGTTGCTGTACTGCTGCGGCCAGAACGCGCCGGGCAGATCCGCTCTGAGCTGTTCGAGGCGCTCGATGCGGGCGCTCTGCCAGCCGTGGCTGGACATGCGCTCCACGACGTGGACCTCGCAGCCCAGCGCCCGCAGTTTGGCGAGGGTGATGGTGTCGATCCGCGGGTCGGTGACGATGTGCACCGGGTGTCCCAGGGAGCGTCCGACCAGGGCGATGCCCAGGGCCATCGTCCCCGACGAGCTCTCGATCACGGGGGCGCCCGGCCGCAGCACGCCGAGGCGTCGGGCCTCCAGCAGCATGCTGCGGGCGACCCGGTCCTTCATGGCGAACGGGTTGTGCATCTCCAGCTTGGCGCACACCTCCACACCGGGGGCGGCGTCCAGCTTCAGTCGCACCAGCGGCGTCGAACCGATGGCGTCGTGCATGGCATCAAAGAACATCGCCGTTCTCCTCGGTCGCGGGGTGCGGCGCGGTCGTGCCGGGCGCGTAGTGGTAGAGGGAGCTGGTGCCGCCCAGGCGGGCGCAGTGAGCGCGCAGGTGGACGGTCTTGCTCTCCAGTTCCGGGTCGTCGCCGGCGAGGAGGACACCGAGCATGGTGCCGCTGTGCGCGATGACGACGCCGAGCCCGTCGGCTTCCTCGCAGGCCCGCCGCAACGGCGCGAACGCGGCCCGCGGTCGGGTGCGCACGTGCAGTTCGGCGCTGCGGGTGGCCACGCGGCCCACGGTGCGCAGGTCGTGAGCGGCGACGGCGGCGGTCAGGGTGTCGAGCAACTGCCCGTACTCGGCCCGCGCTCGGGCGAGCACGGGGGTGTCGTGCCGGTTGTAGGTGACGGTGTCGACCTGGCCGCCCTCGTCGTAGCCGACGACCACGAGACGGGGCAGGTGACCGAGGCGCCGGTGCAGGCGCACCTCGCGGTGCAGGAAGGCCACGATCTCGTCGTGCATGACCCCGTCGGACGGCTCCACCTCGCGCAACAGCGATTCGACCGTCGCGGCGGGGAAGGTCACGCCGAAGGCGTCGGCGACCGCGCGCACGGAGGCGACGAGGTCCGCCGACGAGCTGGCGAGACCCTTGCCCTCGGGCAGTTCGCTGGTGAGCAGCAGCCGTCCGCCGCCGGGCCGGCCGAGCTCCTTGAGCGCGAGTGCGGCCGCGTGCGCCGACTTCTGTTTGCGTGGCGCGTCGACCGTGATGCCACCGGCGTCGTCGGCGTAGCGGAACCGCGCGGTGCTGCCGGCGGTGATCGGCAGCGTCACGAGGAAGTGCCGGTGATCCGGCAGGACCCCTTGGAGCAGTTCACCGAAGGTGCCCACCGCAGACCCGGTGCCGACCGGCAGGGCCGCCTGCGCGGCCCAGGTCGTGGCCGGCGGCGCGTGTGCCGTCCCCTCGTCTATCGTGTCCCCCCGCATCCGCTCACTCCGTATCGGTGACGAGGCCGAGGGCCCGGTCCGTCGTCGCCCGGGCGGTGCGCACCGCGTCGGCACGTACCGCCCAGGCGTCGGCCAGAACCTTCGCGTCCTGCTGTTGCGCGGCCAGGACCTCGCCGACCCGGTCGGGGTGGGCGGAGCCGGCCGAGCTCATCCGCCGCAGCGCGCGCCGCACGTCGAAGGCGTCCTGGAGCAGCGCCTCGGCGTCGACGGCGTCGACGGTGTGCCCGTGTCCGGCCGCGATCTCGCGCAGCACGTCCGGGGCGTGTTCCTCGGGGGTGTGTCCGGCGCGCACCGCGGCCAGCACATAGCCTCCGGCGATCACCTGGGCGGTACGCCAGGGGATGTCGTGCCGCAGCGTCAGCTGGTTGGCGAGCGTGAACCCGCCGAAGAACTCCTTCTCGCAGGCCGCGAGCAGCCTGTCCTCGCGCAGCCGCAGCCCCTCCAGGACGGCCGTGAACAGCCTCAGCACGTCCCGGCCGGTGTCGAAGGCCTGCGCCACATGTGCGCCCGCCTCCTTGGAGACCTCCACGAGGTTGGTGTACGGGGTGTTGCGCTGGCCCAGCAGCGCGTCCACGTGGAAGGCGGCCAGGTGGGCGGTCTTGCCGCGGATGCGTTCGAGCAGGGGGTAGTTCTTCTTCTGCGGCATGGACGCGGAGATCCCCGACAGTGCGTCGGGCAGGTCGAGGAAGCCGTGCTCGCTGCCGGCCCACATCAGCAGGTCGGTGCAGAACCGGCTCAACGTGGCGCCGAGCAGCCCCAGTTCGGCGGTGGCCTCCAGGGCCCATTCGCGGGAGGCGACGGCGGTGAGCGCGAGCGGTTCGGGACGCTCGAAGCCCAGCAGGCGGGCGATGCGCTCACGGTCCCAGGCCAGTTCCTGCCCCGACAGGGCGCCCGCGCCGAGCGGGCAGGCGTCGATCGCGTCGTAGGTGAACAGCAGGCGGCGCGAGCGGCGCAGCAGCCGCTCGTCGAGCGCGGCGAAGTAGAAGCCCGCGCTGATGACCTGCGCCGACTGGAAGTGTGTGTAGCCCGGCATCAGGACGTCGACGGACCGCTCGGCGAGGCGGCGGGCCGCGTCGGCGAGGGCGTGCAGCTGCCCGGCGGTCTCCCGCAGGCGCTGCTTGGCGTACATCACCTGCGCGCAGGCCTGGAGGTCGTTGCGGCTGCGGTCCACGTGCCAGACGGGCACGGGTGCCGCGAGTCCTTCGGTGACGGTGCGTTCCAGGGCGAGCGCGATGTCGGACAGGTTCTGCTGGCGGGCGTCCTCGATGCGCTCGGGTGTCACGTCGTCCAGGAGGCCGCCGAGGGTGCGGGCCTGCTCGGCGTCGATCAGGCCCATCCTCAGGTACTCGGCGACGATGGCCTTCTCGATCGCCACGTAGGAGGGCAGCAGGGTGCGTGTCTCGTAGCGGAACTGCGGGTCGAGCACCAACTCCCGTACGAGGGCGCTGGGATCCTCGGTGACCCGGCCGCTCAGCTGTCCGCTCATGCCCGCTCCTCCTCCGCCTGGGGTTCGTCCGGCCGGGGTTCCTCTTCGAGCACGGGGACGCTCTTGACGGTGCGCACGTGCGAGCAGGCCAGCATCACGGGGGCGATGAACATGCCCAGCGAGGCCAGTACGAGCGCGGGCAGGGTGCCCACCGCGGTGCCCAGCAGACCGCCGAGAACGGCTCCGACCGGCATGACGCCCATGACGGCCATGCGGTTGGTCGCGTTCATCCGGCCCTGCAGGGCGTCGGGGGTGATGGCCGAGCGGTAGCTGCGTACGTTGATGCTGTAGACGATGATCATGGCGGCGTCCAGCACGTACATGGCGATCAGCAGCGTCACGGCGGCGGGCACCGGCACCAGCGTGGCCAGCGGTGTCAGCAGAGAGGCGAGGCCGGTGAGCGAGGCGGTCAGCACGATCAGCCTGCCCAGTGGGAGCGCCCGGCTCATCGGGGCCGCGATGACGGCGCCGAGCAGTGCGCCGACGCCCGAGGCGGCGAGCACGAGGCCGACCGAGAACGGCGGGATGTCGAGGGTGCGCGTGACGAAGACGAGGGAGACGGGCTCCGCGATCGCCATGAAGAAGTTGATGATGAGGGTGGCCAGGATCAGGGTGCGCACCGTGACGTGACCGGTGACGAACTTGATGCCGTCGGCGATGTCCTGCCGTATCGAATGGCTCTGCTCCTGGCCCGCATCGTCCCCCTCCTCCTCGCCGCTGGTGGGCTTCCGCTCGCCGCGGATCAGCGCGGTGAAGACGGCGGAGAGGCCGAAAAGCACCGTGTTGATGAGCATTGATGCGGCGCCGGCGAGGAGTTGGAACACCGCGCCGCCCAGCGCACTTCCGGCCACGCTGGCCGAAGAGGCACTCATCTCCAGCTTGCTGTTGCCGTCGATGAGCTCGTCGCGCTTGACGAGGGACGGCAGAATCGCGGAACTTCCGACGTCCGCGATCACGCTGAAGCAACCGACGAGCAACGCGATGACCAACAGGACAGGAACGCTCAGAACATCAAGCCACGAGGCGGCAGGAAGGCCGAGCAGAAGAAGCGCGCGAGCCGTGTCGCACAGCACGATAATGGCCCGCTTCGGTTTTCTGTCGAGCCAGACACCGGCGAAGAGACTCACAAAGAGATATGGCACGTGGCCCGCCGCCGAAAGCAGACCCATTTCGAATACGGAAGCATCCAGGGAAACCGCGGCGAGGAGCGGGAAAATAACCGCCACCATATTCGCCGCAAACATCGAAGATGTCTGGCCGAGCCAGAGATTCCTGAAGTCCCGGTGCCGCCAAAGACCGGATGGCATGAAGGTACCTGTCCCCAATTTCAGGTGCTACTGGCCGCGTACCAGGTAACCCAATTCGAGCCCTGTCGAATCGACTTCCGGGGCCGTCGTCAGACATTCGACGATGCGTCCGCCCGCTTCCGCGATGAGCTCGTCCCAGAAAGCGCGCGTCTCCAGCCGCTGTTCGGTGATCTGGTGCAGGAAGTAGTACGGGTTGTAGTACGCGTTGCCCAGGCCGTGCCGCAGTACCGCGGGGTCCAGGGGCCGGTGGTCGACCTCGACGACGGCGAGGTGGGCGCCGGGCGTGTGCGTGAGCGCGGTGCGGACCACCTCGACGGCGGCGTCCCGCCCCTTCTGCTCCAGGACCTCTTGCAGGGAGAAGGCCGTGACGAAGCACGGGGTGGGCCCGGCCTCGGGCCTGACCTGCGCCATGTAGTCCTCGGCCGTCGCGTTCACGAAGCCGACCTGGTCGGACAGGCCGCGCTCGGCGGCCGCGCGGCGGGCGTTGTCGATGCTGCCCGGGTGCGGGTCCACACCGATACCGGGGCGGCCGCCCTCGCACAGGTCGAGCAGGAACGTGCCGTCGCCGCATCCCAGGTCCACCACGGCGCTCGGGGGCTCGGGCAGCCGGTCGATGAGGCGCTTGACCAGCGGAATGGCGTCGTAGCGGCTCATCCCGCAGCTGCCGAGGCCGACCATGGTGCCGTTGCGCGAGGCGAAGCGGGTGCGGTCGGCCATGACCTCGGGCAGTTCCCGCAGGGTGGCGCCGTACCCGCCGATCAGAAGTTCGTACCAGGGGCGGAACTCCAGGTACTCACGGCCCTTGGCGGTGATAGCCGGCGACCCTTCCGAGTCGGTGACCACCCCTTCGCCTTCCAGGTAGCGCAACAATCCGGTCAGCCGCTCGGGGTCGAGGGCCAGGTCTTTGGCGAGCTGATCCACATCCGTCGGGGAGGCTTCACCGAGTTTGCTCAGAAGTCCGCTGGTCATGGCGAACTCAAGACATTGCGCTAGAAAGAAACCCCTGATTGGCTGGATCGCAGTGATCAGGCGTTGCTCGAAATCCGGCTCCATGGTCTCGCTTCGCTCTAGTCGTTACAAGGCACGCACGACAGAGGTCCGGGCAGTTGAGTTCCCCCTCGACGTTCCCCCGGAAATCCCCCGAAATAGGGAGAGTGGTCGCTCTCCCGCACTCGTTCACAGCGTAGCCACTGTATCCGGAATATTCTCAAAGCCACCAGGCTTGACATCACCCACAGGCTTTGCTAGGTCAAACCACTGGCTTGTTCATTGGCGTGCCGCGCACTCGCCAAAGGGTGCGGCTCCGGTTGAGGCAGGGCCCCGGTGTCTGTCCGGCTCGTTCGTATTTGCCGGATGCAGGTCAGAAAGGCGCCTCGGATGGAGTCGGCGTACAGACTCGTCTGCCCTTATCCCGTCGTCGCAGATTGCGGGCGCTTTCGTTGCCTCTGCGTGTGCCGCCGCCACCATCACTGTGAGGGCGAGGCCGGATCCCGGATGGCCCCGGCTCAGTGTGCCGGCGCGATGCCGAAGGTGTCGTCGTCGCTGCCCGCCGACCAGCCGAAGTCGGACTCGGCGAGGGCCTGTGCCGACGCCAGGGTGCCCGGTTTGACCTTGAGGATCGTGACGGTGCCGGCCGCGTTGCCCGGAGCGCCGGTCAGGGGCGACCAGCTCGGCAACCTGGCCAAGATGCCGGGGCCGGCCCCGGCCTCGGGAGCCGCCGCGCCAGGGGCCACGTTCACCTGCGACCTGCTGGGCGAGCGGCTGCCGGCGACCGACCCGACGGGCGCCCGCACCGGGGCCACCTACGACGACCTCGGCCGCCAGGTCACGTCCACCGTCATCGAAGGCCGCCCGGCCCAGGGCGCTTCCACGACGACGCTGAGCTATGACGGCGCCGGCAACCTGCTGGCGACGAAGAGCCCGGCCGGCCTGACGACGTCCGGCACGTACAACGCGGCGGTGCCCCGCTCACCGCCACGGACACCGCGGGCGGCGTGACGACGTACACCTACGGCCCGACGGGTCTGCCCGCGTCGGTGACGACCCCGCAGGGCCGCACCAGCCGTACGACGTACGACCTGGCGGGGCGGGTGACGCAGGTCAGCGACGAGGACAGTGCGGGCGCGGTCGTGCGCACCACGTCCTCCGGCTACGCCCCGGACGGCAACCCGACCGCGGTCACGGACGCCCCGGGCCACACGGCGCGGCAGACCTTCGACGCGCTGGGCCGCCTGACGAAGCCGGTCGAGCCGGTCGAGCCGGTCGACGCGACACGTCGAAGCGGAGGCTGGAGCCGCAGCCGTGGACGCCGCCGGGGTGGCGGACCGGGCCGGCCTGGCGGGAGACGAACGGGCGGGCCGCTCGGCGCCGCAAGGTGGGTTCCGCGGTCGGGGTGGTGCTGGCCGTGGCACTCGCGGTGGTCGCCATACGGCCGTCGCTGGTGCTGGACCGGATCCCCGGCCGTGAGCCGGGCGTGCCGGAGGCGGCCGCGTCGCCGACGCCGCTGCCCGCCGAGACGGCGCTGCCGGCCGCGGCGCCGGGTGACGTCGAGCAGTACGTGTTGCCCTGGCCGGGTGAGGTGGTCAAGGTGCGCGGCACATGACGTTCGAGGGCCGCACGGCGGGGTGGGGTACGGGTGCATGGCGACTACAGCTTCGTCTGCCCGGTGGTCAGGGCGCACGGGGACAGCGATGTGGTGGCGCGCACCGTTATCCGGCGGTACCTCACGGTCACCGTGGCCGACCCGCGTCAGTGGCTTGCCACCGAGGGCAGGCTCTGGGGGGAGGCCTGGACGTGAGTTACGGCAACGATGCGTGCGGAGCCGATGACGGCTGCTTCCACCCCGGCTTCCCCGGCGGGACCGGGACCGGTGCGCCGCCCACCGGTCCCGTCGAGGCCCGGTACGACCGCAGCCGTTCCGTTACCGATGACTCCGGGGCCGAGGACGAGGAGTGCGGCAGGGTCACCCGCACCCGACCCGCTGCCTGGAGGGGCAGTGGACGTCGAACTCGTAGCGCACCCGGTCGGCCCCTTCCTCCCCGGTCCCGACCAGAACCCGCCCGGCCACCGACCCCGAGAAGCCGGACGAGCCACGACTCCCCGCCCCCGGCCCGGACTTCGAGCTCCCCGGCGCCGACCTGCTGTCCAGCGGCGCCCCGCTCACCAGTAACAGCGCGGACTCGATGACCGCCTCCCCCTCCACAACCGCCGATACTGGGCGGTAATGTCGCCACCCGCCGGACAGCACGAGACCGGTGGGCGAGCGCGAAGGGGCCCTCATGGCGACGGACATGCCTGCGGACATGCCCGCAGAGATACCTGCGGAGGTGACCGCGGCCGACGAGCGGTGGCGGCGCATGTGGAGCCACCGCGAGCACCTGCTCAAGGTGGCCCGGCGCAGGTCGATGAGCACGGAGGACGCCGAGGACGCGGTGCACGAGGCGATGCTGCGCGCCGCCGAGCGGCCCGATCTGGACGAGGAGCGGCTCGCGGCCTGGCTGACGACGGTGACGATGCGGCTGTGCGTCGACCGCTACCGGCAGGTGAACCGCGAGGCCGAGGTGCGTACCAGCCCGACGCTCATCGCCCCCGGCCCGGTGCCCGTCGAGGAGGCGGTGTGCGACCGGGCCGAGGCGAAGTGGCTGGCGGTGCGCAGTGGTGAGCTGCCCGCGCGGCAGGCCGAGGCGCTGCGGCTGAAGTCGGAGGACCTGGATGTCGGCCAGGTCGCCATGCGGATGGGGCTGAGCTACCGGACAGTGGAGTCGCTGCTGGCCCGGGCCCGGCGGACGCTGCGGCAGTCGCTGGCCGCCACGCTCGGCTTTGCGCTGTTCCTGATCGGCTGGGGACGGCCGCGCGGAGTCGGCAGGGCCCAGGCCGTGGCGGTCGCCTCGACGGCGGCGTCCCTTGCGGTGGCGGGGTTCGTGCTGCCGTACGCCCTCGACGGCGGAGGAGGCGGGGGCGGTACGGCGCCTCGGCCCGCGGTCGCCTCGCCGGACGCGGAGACGTTGCGGCAGGACGGCGGTGGCGGGGGCCGTACGCCCGGGGGGAATCAGCCCACGACTGCGGCAGCAGAGCGTGGAGCGGACGGGTCCCCCGTGGGCGAATCGTTCCTCCCGCTGTCCGTGCCGTCGCTGCCGGAGGTCCCGGATGTTCCGGACGTCCCGGTGTCGCCGCTGCCCTCGCTGTCCGCGCCGGAAATCCCGCACGTGCCCGACATCCCGAGGCCCGCCCTTCCCGACCTGCCGATGGAGCCTTCCGCCGTGCCGACCGGCACAGCGGTCCCGGCGGTTCCGGAAGCTCCGGAGGGCCCCGCCACACCGTCCGCCCCGCTCCCCGGGCCCACCGTGCGCCCAC